>CAXHYW010000761.1:0-2596 GCA_964021475.1 uncultured Desulfobacteraceae bacterium
GCAGATCCCTCTTTTCCCTGGATTTATCTTACAGAAATGGTTGCAGATTCTGCATTGGACCCGCCCGTCCCTCAATTTTTCATACAAAAGAGCTTCCATCATTCCTTCCTCATCTGTGTGGCCAGTCCCGGGGCTGGCTTATAGATCTTTCTTTTCCGAATTTTCAACGCCAGGGGCCGGGTCCGAAACTTGGGAACGGGCTTTATCTGCATGCCAATCAAACTGCCGCAAAAAGAGCGTTGCACCAGTCCAAGATTTTCAAAATAGCTAACCCAGGGCCCGCTGACAAAGGGAAGTTGGGGTGTAGTCTTCCATTTTACCGGTACATTCCCCAGAATGGCGAACAAGATCTGGCGCAGCTCCCATATACTGAAAAAATGGGCATGGGTGTACATATTGTTTAAAAAAAAGCTCTTGAACCGACGGTACATGTTTTGGGGCGCATACCGATTCAACACCCCGATCACCACCTGGTCTTTTGCCACCCTACAAGCCTCTTCAATGGCTTTGGCTGGCCTGTCGGTAAATTCCAGGCTGGTAAACAGCAGGGCAGCATCAAAGGAATTGTCTTCAAAGGGAAGGTCTTCAGCCATACCCCGGTGGAGATCCACCCGGTTGCCCAGCCGCTTGTCTGCCACATCCAGCATATAGGGGGAAGGATCAATCCCTGTCAGACTCAATCCCTTTTCCAGAAGCGGTGCCAGGCTGATGCCCGTACCACAGCCGATATCCAGGATCCGTTGTCCTTTACTCGGAGATAACAGATCCAGAATCAATTTGATTTCAAGGTCCAGGCAATGACGGTTTTTTCCCTTGTCAACCCAGGCATCGTAATTCCCTGCATCCTTGAAATCAAATACATATCCCATTTTTTTATCCTATAATCTCCTGCACTTTCTCCATCATATCCCCCACCGCCGTTACCGCCACAGAATCATCGGGAAGATCCAGCAGGGAGCGCTGGGCCATATCAAATTCCAGCAGGTTCTCGTCATCGGGGATGATACACAAAATCGGTACCCCGATCCGTTCCACTTCATCTAAAAATGCCTGGCTCAAGTCTTTTGGAGCCCGGTTGACAATGAGACCCTTATGTTTGATATCCAGCTTGAGATCGCCCAGCATATCATTGATCCTTCCCACGGCCCGAAGCCCTCTTAAGGCATAGTCTGTCACCATGAGAAGGATGTCCACATGCCCGCTGCTTCTGCGGCTTAAGTGCTCCATCCCCGCCTCATTGTCCACCAGAAGAAATTTATAATTTTTTTCCAGTTCTTCTGCAAACCGGTTTAAAATATTGTTGACCATGCAATAGCAGCCCTGGCCCTCCTGACGCCCCATGACCAGAAGATCAAACTCCTGTTGTTCAATCAATGTCTGGTTCATCAGCATTTCAAGGTAAACAATTTTGTCCATGCCCGAAGGAACCCCCTGGGGATCTTTCATGAAATTTTCCCGGACATCTCCCACGGTTTTGTCTATCTCAAGCCCCAGGGTTTCCCCCAGGTTACTATTGGGATCTGCATCAATCGCAAGAAGGGGACCCTTCTGCTGTTTTACAAAATATCTTGTCACCAGTGCGGAAACCGTTGTTTTCCCCACGCCACCCTTACCGGCCATTGCAATCACTTTACTCATATCCACTCCAAAGTTCGGGTTAGTTTTTATTCTAAATAACATAACGCAATCCATGAGAAAAGCAATTAAACTTGTTGCAAATCGATGGGAATAGCAAAGTATCCTATCCCCATTATAGCACAAGCCCAATGACGTGGGCCCCGTTGTTGACCCGCTTCATCATTTTGGTCCAGGGCATATTGACGGATACCCGCCCCGGGTGTAATACAAATGCGAGGGTTTTTAATTTTAATCTGCCGGGAAAAATCCCGGTGTTTTTTAACGACAATGAACTTTTCAGGAGTACCCATAAATGTTGACTATTCTTATTACCTATTGCGGCGTCGGGGCCATTGCAGGTGTTCTTGCCGGTCTCCTTGGAATTGGCGGCGGTCTTGTCATCGTTCCCATGCTGATCTATATCATGGGCTCCCAGGGAGTGCCGACCCAGATACTCATGCATGTGGCCCTTGGCACCTCAATGGCCAGTATCATGTTTACATCGGTATCCAGTTTCATGGCCCATCATAGACGGGGTGCGGTTCATTGGAACGTGGTCCGGAAAATTGTCATCGGGATATTTACCGGAACCTTTCTGGGATCCTGTTTTGCGGCGGCCATGTCCACGGGTTTTTTAAAGGGATTTTTCTGTGTTTTTCTGTTTGTGGTTGCCACCCAGATGCTCATGAACAAGAAACCAAAGGCATCCAGGGAATTACCGGGAGCCCTTGGCATGTTTGCCACGGGAAATGTCATCGGCGGCGTCTCAAGTCTTGTGGGCATTGGCGGGGGGACCCTGTCTGTTCCCTTCATGATCTGGTGCAATATCCCGGTCCACCACGCCATTGGCACCTCCGCCGCCATTGGGTTGCCCATTGCCGTGGCTGGCACCCTGGGTTATATTTTCAATGGCTGGGGGATTGAATCCCTGCCAGCCTATTCCATTGGCTATATCAATCTGCCCGCTCTCTTTGGGATT
>CAXHYW010000762.1:0-2596 GCA_964021475.1 uncultured Desulfobacteraceae bacterium
GAGATCTACACATAGAGGCACACTCTTTCCCTACACGACGCGCTTCCGATCTTTTCTGACGGTGTTTGACAACATTGCCCTGCCCTTGATAGAGACATCCCAGGAGAATAAATCCATCATCAAAGAAAAGGTAACAACAAGGATGGAACAACTGAGTTTGGGGCCCATTGGTCAGAAATTTCCCTCCCAGCTTTCAGGGGGGATGCGAAAAAGGGTGGCCCTTGCAAGAGCGCTTGTCACTGATCCCAAGGTGGTATTATTTGATGAACCGACCACAGGTCTTGACCCTGTTCGGAAAAGAAAAGTTCACACCATGATCGAAGAATACCAGAAACAATTCGGATTTACCGCAGTGATTGTCAGCCACGATATTCCCGAGATCTTTGATGTAGCCCAGCACATTGCCATGCTTGACGAAGGCAAAATTTCCTTTGAAGGCACCAAAGATGATATTCTTCATTCACACAGCGATACTGTAAATGCCTTCATCCGGGGAGAAGAATGTCCCTAAATCGGAAAGAATAAAAACCGAAGAATAAAAATCCGTAGAAAATAAAGACCCGATGAAAACAACGAGGATAAAGATGAACAAACCAAAGATAGAATTTTATGTAGGCCTTTTTGTTATTCTAGGCCTTTTGAGTGTGGGATATTTAATCACCAGCATCGGGGAGGTCAGTTTATTTCCCAAGAACCGGTATCCTGTATATGGATATTTTTCTTCCGCAGCAGGGCTCAAGCCGGGAGCAAGGGTTGAAATTGCCGGAGTTGAAATAGGAAATATATTGACAATTACCATCGATAAAGAACGGTTGGTTGCAAAAGTCATCTTTAATATAGACAAAGATATACAATTATCCGAAGATAGCATTGCCTCGGTAAGAACATCTGGTATAATAGGCGAAAAATTTATGGATATTTTACCAGGAGGAGCAGATATCATTCTGGAAGATGGAGATGAAATCGTTAACACACAATCCACACTGAACATTGAATCATTGGTAAGAAAACTGATTTTTACCGATAAAAAACCTTAAGACTGATAAAAACAGGTTCTACATCATGCAGTTAAACTTTTGTATTTCACTTTTTTGTGGGCTTCTCTTTTTTTCTCAATTTTTCATTATGCTTACATGCCATGCCAGCAGCCAAGCCATTCCCATGGAAATTGCCGCACAGAACCATCTAAAAAAATCTGTGGATGAAATTATTGCAACTATCCAGGATCCGGAATTTACAAAGGACCCCAAGGAACAGGAAAAACTGTTTTATGCCAAGGCAATTGAATTGTTTGATTTCAAAACTTTTTCCATGCTTTCTCTGGGGAATAAAAATCGATCTTTTTCCAAGGATCAAAAGAAAAAGTTTGTCTATTATTTCTCAAAACTGATCAGTCAGACTTATTTTACCCGATTGGCAGGACAGGACGTTCAAAATATTACCATTGAATATCTGAAAAACACCCCGTTAAAACCGAAAAAAAATCTTTTCAGAACCGATATTGCAACACAAATTACCCAGGGCGAAAAACAGATCGATGTAACCTATCGAATGTTAAAAAAAGAGCCCTTGAATTGGAAAATTTATGATATTAAAGTCGCCGGAATCAGTATGGTTGCAAACTATCGAGAACAATATCGACAAAAGATATCCTTCACACCGGAAGCCATTATTAATGAACTCAGGGAAAAGGTGGAAAAATGAAAAGAAAGGTTCTTGTCCTGGCATGCTTATTCTCTTTCGCAATTTGTTTCATGGCCTCAATGGGTTTAGCTAAAGAGGAGCGCCTTAAAAGCCTTCCGATTCCTGAAACGAATTCAATCGCTATTGAAAAACAAAATGCTATTGAAGAAGATTTTGACCATGATCTTTTTGCGGATTATGAAGATCAGGTTGAAAACGTCCAAATGGTGGCAGATCCGCTATATTATTTTAATTATGCCATGTTTTCATTCAACGATTTTCTCTACTTTTATGCACTCAAACCCATAGCCCTTGGATATAAAGCCATCACACCGGATCCTGTGCGAAATGGTGTCAATAATGTTTTCTATAATCTCATGTTTCCCGTCAGATTTGTTAATAATATTCTCCAGGGGAAACTTGTGGCTGCCTCGGATGAATTTGGTGTTTTTCTTGCCAACTCAACCCTGGGAGTTTTAGGATTCAATCAATTTGCCCAGAAACATTTAAATATGACAACCTCAGACGAAGATCTAGGCCAAACCTTTGGTTCCTACGCTATTGGAGATGGGTTTTATCTGGTATTGCCGGTGTTGGGTCCATCCACCCTTCGGGATGCTATCGGAAGGGCAGGGGACTATCTTTTAACCCCCGTCAATTATATAGAGCCCTGGGAAGTTGATCTAGGCGTAAACATAGTTGATAAAGTTAACAGAACCACCTTTCGAATTGGTGATTACGAAGCATTGAAGGATGCATCCTTAGACCCCTACGTGGCCATAAGAAACGCCTACATTCAAAACCGCAGAAGTGAAATAGAAAAGTAAGCCTCAATTTTTTAAAATGATTACCACAATCTTTCGACCTGTGCGGGTGGGATTAAGCAACCAGCTTGAAATTTAAGCTCTTAGTT
>CAXHYW010000763.1:0-2592 GCA_964021475.1 uncultured Desulfobacteraceae bacterium
CCCATCACTGAAACGGTTGACCTTCAATCTCCCTAATGGTTTTGCAAGGTACTCTGAAATTTTTTCAGCCAATAGCGGATTAGAATTCCCTGCAAAAATGGACAAGCCATTCATATTAAGTCTCTTTTTTTTAGTATATTAAGTTTGGCTGGGGCGAGAGGGTTCGAACCTCTGAATGCAGGGATCAAAACCCTGTGTCTTACCACTTGACGACGCCCCAGTACATTAAACTCAAATCTCAACGCTTTAACGAGGTTAAAAAAATCTTTTTCGGACCCACGGACCATTTTTCTGTAAGCAATTCATATGCGTTCCTTGCATCCTCTTGCCCGGAGAAAAGAGCAAAAAGAGACGAGCCACTCCCAGACATAAATACATCTTTTTGCAGCAAAGATTCCATTTGTTCCTTGGTAGCCCTGATCTCAGGGTATAATTTGCATGCCGACCCTTCCAGGTCATTGTGCAATTTTGCCCCACTCTCAAAGCCTCGCCCTCGTAACAGTGCGTTCAAACCAGAATTAATATTATAATTGTGTTTAGATGTCAATCTAAAATTCATATTTTTAAAAACATCCGGGGTTGAAGCAGACACACCCGGATGACATAAAACCAAATACCATGCAGGTATTCCAGGGTATTTCGTAAGTTTTTCCCCCACCCCTGTTGCCAAAGCCTGGGTCCCGAAAATAAAAAATGGGACATCCGCTCCCAAACTCAGCCCCAGATCCATCAGTTCTTTCTTGGAAAAAAAGTCTGAACAATATTCATTCAAGGTCATCAAAACCATGGCCGCGTTGCTGCTGCCACCGCCAAGCCCGCCACCGACAGGGATCTGTTTTTTGATTTGAATCAAAACCCCTTTTAAAGGAAGCCCCCCGTTGCGTTTTCGATAGGCATTAAAAAATAAATCAGCTGCTTTGTATGCCAGATTTGTCTCATTTTCCGGCACAAGGGGATGATCACAAGAAATCCGAATACCGCTTCCTTCAAAGGAAAATTCCATTTCATCCCAAAGATCAATTTGAGACATCAGGGAATTTAACTCATGAAATCCATCACTTCTTTTCCCCGTCACAAACAAAAAAAGATTAATTTTAGCAAAAGATAACTTTTTCAGACTCACTCATTTGCCTCGACATAGGCAATCCGAATTTCACTGAGCAGAACCCTTAACATATTTTCCTCATCTTTGGTCAGATTCCCCCGGGTTTTTTCTTCCAGCATGGCAATCATATCAATGGTGTGCTTTGCCAGGTCAAGATTTTTGGATTTTTTACCCGTTGACGGATCTTCAACACTGCCCAACTGAACAAGCCCCGATGAATACAAAGACAAAATAAAGCCTGAAAAATCAATTTTAGGCAGGGTCTTCTCAGGAGATTTCGGTGTTCCCTCCTCCATTACAAATCCATTTCCCTCGGGCATATCATCTCTCCTCAAAATTTATTTTTTTAATTACGCTTCATCTTCAATGCGGATCACAATATCCGCCACGGTGGTTCCTTCTCCTTCACCATGGACAAAAAGCGGGTTAATATCCAACTCTGCAATACTAGGATGATTATCCACCATGGCTTTCAAAGACACAATGTTTTTTTCAATTGCTTCTATATCAGAGGGGGCCTGCCCCCTCAATCCTTTTAAAATCGGGTATCCCTTTATGCTTTTCACCATTCGCCTAGCAACATTGCGCCCCATGGGGGACAATCTAAAGGCCACGTCCTTGTAAACCTCAACAAAAATACCCCCCAGTCCGAACATGATGGCATGGCCAAAGACGGGATCCTTTGTCACCCCGAGAATCACCTCCTTGCCCTTTAGCGCCATTTTTTGTACAAGAACCCCGGTAAGCTCGGCATCCGGATCATAGGCGCGACCACTTTTCATAATCACCCCAAAGGCCTGTTCAACCCCCTGGGCATCCTCAAGACCAACCTTCACCCCACCCGCCTCTGATTTATGCAGAATTTGGGGAGAAACAATCTTCATAACCACAGGATATCCGATTTTGTCTGCAATCTGAACTGCCTGGGCAGCCGTCTTGGAAAGGGCCATGGGAATGGTTTTAAAACCGTAACACTTAAGGAGTTCAGTTCCGTCCAGTTCCCCCAATATTTTTCGGCCTTCTTTTCTATATTTTTCAAGGATGGCACTAGCTTTTTCCCTGTCATAGACCAAATTATATTGGGGTAAAATTTTCCGAAATGACCATTTCATCCCCTCCCGCAAAGCCCCCAGACTTCGGGCGGCACTCTCTGGAAACTGGTAAACCGGAACTTTATGCTTTTGTAGCAACTTCACCCCATCGGACACATCCACCACCCCCATGAAGGCACATAAAATTGGTTTGATACTATTCCTGGCTATCTTCACAATAGCCTCTGCCGTACCAATGGCATCGGTCATGGACTGGGGGGTCAGGATAATCAGGGCTGCATCCACCCCCCGGTCGGCCAGAACCGTTGCCAGGGTATTTTCATACCGATCCTTGGCCGCATCCCCGATCACATCCACGGGATTGTGAAAATTAGCCGTAACCGGCAAATATTTTTTCAATTCCTTGACCGTATCCGCTGAAAATTCAGCCAGTTT
>CAXHYW010000764.1:0-2590 GCA_964021475.1 uncultured Desulfobacteraceae bacterium
TTAACGGGCTATTTTAAAGATTTTTTCCAGAATATTTTCCATGGGGCAAAGCCCTGTAAAGGCAGATTGGAAAAGGTTCAGGCCCACAAAGGCTGTGAACAGGTACCAATAGGGGGAAAGAAGGTAGCCCAATGCCAAAGAGCCCAGGATAAAGAGTCCGGCAATGGCCCGGATATATTGTTCCATTTTCATTTTTTTACATCCTTGTTTTTGTATACAGCATAATAGGTTACGGGGATGACCACCAGGGTAAACAAGGTGGAGGCAAGCAGCCCGAAAATAAGGGCCCAGGCAAGACCAGAGAATACCGGGTCAAAGGTGATGGGAAAGGCACCAATGGCTGTTGTTGCAGCTGTCAGAAGAATGGGCCGCATTCGCACCACTCCGCTGTCCAAAATGGCCTCCTTCAGCGCCGCCCCTTTCTTCACCGCCTCCTGGATAAATTCAATCAAAACCAAAGAATTTCGAATGACGATGCCGCCTAGGGCGATCATGCCGATCATGCTGGTGGCAGTGAAAAAAATGGGGTTGTTAAACCCGCCCACAGGGGTTGTAAACAGGTTCAGAATGAAAAATCCCGGCATGATTCCCAGGATGGTAAGGGGGATGGCCATCATGATGAGCATGGGCATTAAATAGGAGCCGGTATTGATGACCAGGATAAAATAAATTCCCAAAAGGGCGGCGGCAAAGGCAAGTCCCATGTCCCTGAAAACCCTGAGGGTGATCTTCCATTCGCCCTCTCCGGCCCAGTTTACCCTGACGCCCTCTTCAAGGGGGATTTTTTTCAACCGGGATTGCATATCCAGCACAGCTTCACCCGGGGCCCTTCCTGCCATCTCTCCCAGGACATAGACCACCGGTTCCAGGTTTTTGTGATAAATGGGGGTTTCGTTGGTTTTTTCAACCACCTGGGCAAGTTCTGCCAGGGGGATCATGGTGCCGCTTTGGGATCGGATGGGCAGGTTGGAAATAGAGACCATGTCAGATCGTTTTTCCCGGGGCAGTATCACCCGTATCCACAGAGGGGTTCGCTCGGCGGGAAGATGAAGGCTTGCCCGGGTGGTTCCGCCAATGGCGGTGTCCAGGGTGTCTAAAATGGTTTTGGTGTCAATTTGGTGGAGAGCGGCTTTTTCCCTGTCCACCACAATATCCATGCGCAGGCTCGGGGTTTCCGTCATTACCTGGGTGTCGACGACAAACGCTTCTGTTTCCATCACCCTCTTGACCTTTTGGGCGCTTTTCACCAAGCTTTCATAGGGGGTGTCATAGGAACCATATACCTCTGCCACCAGGGTGGACAGCACCGGCGGCCCAGGCGGAACCTCCACCAGCTGGATGTCGGCATTGTTTTGTCTGGCAATGGCTTCCAAATCCTTTCGGAGCCGAAGCAGGATGGCATGGCTTTGCTGTTGTCTTTGGGATTTAGGGGCCAGGTTGACCCTTATATCGGCCAAATGGCTTCCTTCACGGATATAATAATGCCGTACCATGCCGTTGAAATCCATGGGAGAGGCAACCCCGGTGAAGGAGACAAAATTGGTGACTTCGTTCACCGTCTGAAGATAGGCTTCAAATTTTTTTACCACCCGGTCTGTTTGTTCAAGGGAGCTGCCTTCAGGCAGATCAAGGACGATCTGGAATTCATTTTTATTGTCAAAGGGGAGCAGTTTCAAGGGCACCAGGCGAAAGACTCCCAGGAGGCAGGAGCCTAGCAGAAGGAGCAATATCAGCCCCAAAAGGCCTAGGCGCATGGAGGGTTTAGAAAGAAACGGCGTGAGGATGGCGCGGTAGAGCCTGGGTCCAAAGCTCTGGGCCTGGGTCTGTTTTTTTGGGGTTTGTTTTTTATTTTTCAGAAGGTGGTAGGAAACCCAGGGCACAATGGTCAGGGCGCATACCGTTGAAAAGATAACGGTTAATGGGACATTTATGGCCATGGGCGCCATATAGGGGCCCATCATGCCGGTGATGAAAAACAGCGGGGTAAAACAGACAATGATGGCAATGGTGGACATGATCACCGGTGGCAGAACTTCTGTCACCCCAAAGAGGGTGGCCTTAAATGGATCGAGAATTCCGGCCTTTATGTGGCGCTGGATATTGTCCACATTGGTGATGGGGTCATCCACCACCAATCCTAAAGAAAGTATCAGGGCAAAGAGGGTGACCCGGTTGATGGTATACCCGAACATGTAATTTACAAACAGGGCTAAAGAAAAGGAAATGGGCACGGCCAGGGCCACCACTACCGCCTCCCGCCAGCCAAGGGTCAGGGCCAGGAGCACGACAACCGAAGCGATGGCAAAGCCCAAAGAGCTTAAGAGTTCATTAACCTTTTCCTGGGCGGACTGTCCATAATTCCGGGTGATTTCGATGTGGATATCATGGGGAATGATCTTTTTCTGCATGGCCGTAACTTCTTGGATGATATTTTCTGCCACCGTTACCGCATTGGTCCCTTTCTTCTTGGAAAAAGCTAGTGTGACCGCTGGAAAGGATACCGGAACCTCCGGTCCCATTTTTTGCTGTTTCCGGTAATAATTGGAAAATCCGATGCGGGTGTAGGAATTGGCCTCTTCCGGTCCGTCAA
>CAXHYW010000765.1:0-2588 GCA_964021475.1 uncultured Desulfobacteraceae bacterium
GTCTTTCTGCTTGCAATCAAATTAAAAGGAGTGTATTTAATTTTTTTTATGTTATCTCGCTATAAAAGATGAATTAGTTCAAAAAATTAGGATAAAATTGATGAAAATTAAAGAAAATCTCGCTTTGATAGGGATGCCTGCCGTAGGAAAAAGCACCGTGGGCGTGTTGCTGGCAAAAAAATTGGGGTTTGCATTTTTAGACACCGACATTCTGATCCAAACAAATGAGAAAATGACCCTTGCCCAGATTATTTGTCAAAAAGGTCTGGAGCGTTTCCTTGAAATTGAGGAATCCCATTTGCTAAGCCTGAATTGTTCACAACACCTTATTGCCACCGGTGGCAGTGTGATCTACCGGGAAAAGGCCATGGCACACCTTGCACAAAATTCGACCATTGTTTATCTTTATGTGGATATGGATATCCTGACAACTCGACTGTCCGACGTGATTGAAAGGGGGGTTGCCATAGATCCGGGGAAAGGAATTGATGCGCTTTACAAAGAAAGAACTCCCTTGTACAATCGATATTGTGATATAAAAATTGATTGCGGAACAAAGACCCCTGCACAGGTTGTAACCGCCGTTGAACAATATTTGATATAAAATTTGGCAAAAATTTCCGGGAGGATGGTCATGGGTGAGATGCTTACCACAAAGCAGGTGGCACAATTTTTAAGTGTAAATGAAAAAATGGTCTATTCACTCATCTCTGAAAAAGGCCTTCCTGCTTCCAAGGTAACAGGGAAATGGCTGTTTCCCATTGAGCTGGTCCGGCAATGGGTAGAGACCGGGACGGAAAACTATCCGGAAATGGCAAAGTTGCCTCCCTATCACGGGCTGGTGCTCATCGCCGGTTCCAATGATTTATTATTGGATAAAATCATTTCTACCTTTAATCTCAAGCATGAGAACCATATGGCAATGTTTGGCCTTGCCGGTTCCATGGGGGGGCTTAAGGCCCTGCGCCAGAATCTTTGTCATATTGCCGCAAGCCACCTGGTGGCGGATAATAAGGAGTATAATTTCCCCTTTATTCAGGATGCAATGGCCCCAATGCCTGCGGTGGTGAATTTTTGCCTAAGGGAGCAGGGAATCCTCGTCCAAAAGGGGAATCCTGAAAATATTCAATCGGTCAGCGATTTAAAACAGCCCCATATAAAAATAGTCAATCGGTCCCTGGGAACCGGTACCCGCCAACTCTTTGACAAGGAGTTGAAAAAGTCAGGTATCAAAGGGGAAACCCTGAAAGGATATGACAACTGCCTGTCAAAACACATGGATATAGGCCTTGCCATTTTAACGGGAAAGGCCCAGGCAGGCCCCGGGATCAAGCCGATTGCCAAACTTTTAGGCCTTGATTTTATTCCCTTGTGTTGGGAACGCTTTGATTTGCTGATTGGCAAAGACCGGTTTTTTGACCAGGGGATTCAGTTGTTTCTCTCGCTGTTAAAGGGCAAGGTGATTCAGTCCGCAGCCGAAGAATACGGCGGGTATGATCTATCTTTGACGGGGAAAATGGTCTACCCGGAACCGGCCATTAATCAAGAGGATTTGATACCTAAGGGAGCCTTATAGAGAGGAGTACGTGGCTATTGTTAGGTGTTGCGTCTTTTCTGTATTTCACCGCATGGCAATTGTTTTGACAGACCCTTCCACAATGGCTTTCAGATCCTGCATCTCTTCCGGGGAAAAAAAGTTTTGATCCTGATTTAAAAAGTCAGGATCCAGAACCGCTACATTTTGGGAGCATTTTTGCAGAACATAGCGGGAAGCGCCTTTGATCAGCACGGCAATCTCGGCCATGATCTCTTTTGTGATAAAGGGCCGGGCGCAGGTGGTGCGAAATTCGTAGGCCGGGGCTTTTTCCATAATCAAGGCAATACTGTCTTGGATTTTTTTCACATCAAAATCCCCCTTAATTACCAAGGGGTATTTGGCCAGACTGGTTTTGATGTCCATGGCCAGGTAGTCGATGAGATTTTGATCCAGCAGGCGTTCAAGGATATGGGGCCTTGTGCCGTTGCTGTCCAGCTTGATCTTGTAACCCATTTTACGGACCTGTTGACAAAATTCAATCAGATCCGGCTGCAGGGTTGGCTCTCCGCCGGTGATGGCTACCCCTTGGAGTTGATCTTTGCGTTTTTCAAGGAAGGCAAAGATGGCGTCCAGATCATGGAGACTGCCAACCCCTTTTACGGGGCCGGCAGCAAGATCCGGATTGTGGCAATAGGAACAGATGAAATTACACCCCGAAGTAAAGACCACACATGCAATGGTCCCGGGAAAATCGATCAGGGAGTTTTTTTGAAATCCGCCAATATTCATGGGACTCTTCTTAAGCCACGTTATAGGTTTTGCGCATGCAAAATTCGGTCTGTTTGCCGTTGTTCCATTGTCCCACCGGGCGAAGATACCCCACCACCCGGGAATAGATTTCCGTTTCAGCATCGCAGGTGCCGCAGCGTTCCTGCTCTCCTGTGAGATATCCATGGGAGGGGCAGACACTAAAGGTTGGGGTCAGGGTAAAATAGGGGAGTCTGAAGCTTGAGGAGACTTTGTTGACCATCTGTTTGACAACTTCTATGTC
>CAXHYW010000766.1:0-2582 GCA_964021475.1 uncultured Desulfobacteraceae bacterium
TGCTGTGACATTTTTCAGAAACATTATTGATAACCATGTGATTGAGGATCGATATGCCGGTGCGGGTCTTTCAACCCCCAACAGCCAAACCATCGACGGGGTTGAGCTGGAACTTGCCCACCAGCTGCCCGACAGCTTTAAACTGTCGGGTAACCTGACCCTTTTGAATAATTCAGGCTCCAATGAAACCTATCTGTACAATGATTATACCTATATTGATGACGAGGGAAATGTAGTTAAACACTACCAGAAACTGGATTATGCCTATGATACAGGTCCCAAAACCATGGGGAATATCAAGGGGATCTGGCAGATCACCGATAAGCTTACCCTGGTGCCGGAATTAAAGTATTTTTCCGAAAGAACACTCTATTACCCCGTGGAAGACTTAACCAGGGTCTGTGACGACGCCTGGGTCATGGATGTCAACCTGCTGGTTAAAGACGTTTTCCCCTTTGACCTGTCATTATACCTGAATAATATTTTTAATAATGAGGTTGAATCGCCGGGTCTGTATTCGGTTACAAATAGTGAGTCCTTTAATGCCGGTCTGATGATCCGGATGAACTGGTAGGCTATGAACATTCGACTCTTTCTTTTTTAAGTCCCTTGGCAGGGACAGAACAGGGCAGTATACCATTGGTAAGGAACAATCCATTCATCAGAAGACTGCCGGTTCTTTTATTTCCATCCCAGTAAAACTGGTTGTACACGAAGTCAACACAAAGGGTGTAGCCCCTGGTGTACACATCCACATGTGCATCATTTGCTTTCTGTATTGTATCTCCCAAGATACCTGGTAATTTTGAATGGTTGGGAGGGTGGTATGTGAAGTCGCCACTGGATACAGAAACCACCCCATCTCGTATATGGCCTGACAGCTACGAAGCCCTGTTCGCCCGGTTTTGTGCAAGCAAAGGCGAGACAAAGGGAACAAAAGATTTTATTCAAGTCCTACTACTCCATAAAAAATATAATGTCCAGGATATCCAGGCCGCAATTGAAAGAGCATTGAAAGCAAATGTAAGTTGCAGTAATGCCGTCTTTCAAATATTAATAAATTCATTAGAACAGCCCACCTCTTTTAGCAGCCTTCCAAACTGGGGAATTCTTCCGACACCGGATATCATTGTATACAGCCAGATTGTGGGTGTCCTATGAATGCAGCCATGACGGCAATGCTCCAGGAGGATTTTCATTTTTTAAAACTGTCCACAATGATGAAAAATCTTGAACACATCCATCGCCAGGCTTTGGAAAACAAGTTGGGTTATGATGAATTTTTATTAAATTTAACACAGGCAGAAGTCCAGATTCGTAAGGAGAATGGCAGAAAAAAAAGAATCCGGGATGCCTCGTTTCCTCTGCATAAACCGCTTGATACATTTGAATTTGATGCGGCGCCGGATCTGGATGCACGATTCATAAATGACCTTGCAGATGGAAGTTATATAAAGCAAAATCGCAACATCATATTTCTTGGCAAAAGCGGTACAGGCAAAACCCACCTTGCAACAGCCTTGGGTATTGAAGCATGTGACCAGGGCATCCGGACAAAATTTATCACAGGATGCGGCCTTGTGAACGAGCTGATTGAAGCCCGGGATGAAAAAAGATTAAGGACATTAATAAAGCGATATTTTAATTATGGCGTTTTGATCATTGATGAACTGGGCTATGTACCCTTTTCCAAACAAGGAGCAGAACTGCTTTTCCAGGTTTTAGCCGAACGACATGAACGTAAACCGGTAATTATAACAACCAACAAAGGTTTTGGTGATTGGACCCAAATATTTGGGGACCCTTCCCTCCCATTGGGCTCTGCCAGATTTTAGATGGTGAAAAAGTTTTAAAGCTATTTTTTAATCAAGGGGGGTCAAAATTGGGTTATAAAAGGGGGTCATTTTTCGGTTGTAAATTCTAAACGGCCAAAGATTAGAATCAGGGACCGGATTTTCTGGGTTTTTTTATCCAGAGTTTGGAAGGACTGGAAAAATGTTCTCATCGTTGTGAAACCGGAAACGGTAATCCGTTGGCACAGAAAAGGTTTCAAACTGTTTTGGACGTTTAAATCACGGAAACGAAGTGTAGGCAGACCATTGATAGCCCCTGAAATTCGTAAACTTATTCAGGATATGGCAAGGACAAATCCTCTCTGGGGGGCTCCACGGATACACGGAGAGCTTATGAAACTGGGGATAGACGTTCATGAGAGAACTGTTTCTAATATAATCAAGAGGTTTAGGTCTCGTAAACCCCCTTCCCAGACATGGAGAACATTCCTTGAAAATCACATGTTTAATACATTTGCCATGGATTTTTTTGTAGTGCCGACAGCCCGTTTTCAGGTGCTTTATGTATTGGTCATTATCTGGCATGAAACCAGGCAGGTTGTCCATTTTAATGTTACCAGTAATCCGACGGCAATGTGGACTGCACAGCAAATTGTGGAAGCCTGTCCATGGAATACCCTGCCCAAGTATTTATTGAGAGACCGGGATGGTATCTATGGCGAATATTTCCAATCCAGGATTCAAAATATGGGAATAAATGAAGTCAAGACTGCGCCGCAAAGTCCATGG
>CAXHYW010000767.1:0-2568 GCA_964021475.1 uncultured Desulfobacteraceae bacterium
ACACATAGAGGCACACTCTTTCCCTACACGACGCTCTTCCGATCTAACTGGTTCCATAATATGCATGGCGATGAGGGAATAATTGATTCCTGGAGATACAAACGTATCGCCAGAGGCACAATCGATTCCGAACATGGCACCAATATGACCGGCCGGAATGGCATCCACTTCTTCCATCTGGGATGAATGCATGCGGATCAGGCGGCCCGCTTTTACCTTTCTGCCGTCACGGGAGTTAATAAGGGTGTCTCCCTTACTAATGCATCCCTGGTACACCCGGATATAGGTGAGCTGACCATATTGACCATCTTCAAGCTTAAAGGCAAGGGCCACGGTAGGTTTATCAAAAACACTTTCCAAGGCAACCGTTTCTTCGTTATTGTCCATGTCAATGGCTACATTGTCAATGTCAAGGGGAGAAGGCAGATAGCTAATAACCGAATTAAGCAAGGGCTGAACCGCTTTGTTCTTATAAGCAGACCCAAGAAACACCGGAGTCATTTTTCTTGAAATGGTACCGACTCTGACAGCGGCCATGATCATTTCTGTGGTGATTTCACTTTCTTCCAGCAGGGCATCTGTCAATTCTTCAGAGAAAAGGGAAACCTCATCCAGCAGGGTTTCTCTTGCTGTTTTTGCTTCGTCAAGCAGGTCTTCCGGGATCTCTTTTTCTACCATGTTTTCCCCATTATCACCTTCAAAATAATAGGCTTTCATGGTAACCAGGTCGATAATTCCTTCATGTTTGTCTTCAAGTCCAATAGGCAATTGCATCATAATAGAGTTATGACCCAGTTTGTCTTTCAGCTGGCCGCAAACCTTGATGGGATTGGCCCCGGACCTGT
The DNA here is from genome assembly GCA_964021475.1 of uncultured Desulfobacteraceae bacterium. Classification (GTDB taxonomy): domain Bacteria; phylum Desulfobacterota; class Desulfobacteria; order Desulfobacterales; family Desulfobacteraceae; genus NBML01. Next base: position 846 of record CAXHYW010000767.1, read on the forward strand.
CACACTTGTTGACAAAGGCGATGCAGGGAACTTCATACCGTTTCATCTGCTGGTCAACGGTGATGGACTGTGACTGAACGCCGGATACAGAGCAGAGGACAAGAATAACACCATCTAATACGCGCAAAGACCGTTCAACTTCAACTGTAAAATCAACATGGCCAGGTGTGTCGATAATGTTGATGGCATGCTCGTCCCATTCACAATGGGTGGCGGCAGAGGCAATGGTGATTCCCCTTTCCCGTTCAAGCTCCATTGAATCCATGACAGCACCAACACCATCTTTTCCCCTGACTTCATTGATTTGATGAATTTTGTCTGTATAAAATAAAATTCTTTCAGTGAGCGTGGTTTTGCCGGAATCAATATGGGCACTGATTCCAATGTTTCTTACCCTCTTTAGATCTCTGATCATTTTTAAATCATCCTTATGAATAAAAATAAATTCCTTTAAACAATACATGAAGTTCAAGTATCAAATATTGTCAAAGGCATTGCTATATTTCGTTTTTTGCTAAATTATTGATGAGGTTTTATTAAATTAAATCCTAAGATTAAACTAAACCTAAAATTAACCTACGAAAAGCGACTATGTATGCTTTTTTTCCTGGTTTGTCAAGGATTTAATGGGGTTGCGGATTGGTTATGGGTTGAAAATCGAAGGGGTGATTCCTTGGGCGGGTCTTGTTTTAAGCCGAATCAGCAGCACGATTCCTTGGGAGTTCTGCTGCTGATTCTAATGCAATGCCTGGGTTGTGGCACCGGCTTGGTGTGAATATATTATGAAAGGGTTGGGCTTTTTCTTCTTCTCGCAACACAGAGCCCCATAATGCCGACACCTAATAGTGCCAGGGTCCCTGGTTCGGGTACAGCCGCTTTTGTGACACCTCCGCCTTCAATAATATCATTGCCGCATGTCATGCTCCATCTGAAGCCCAGGTCATATCCATCTTCCAGTGAAATGCCCAGACTGGACAGGTCAAAGGCGTAGATTAGAAATTTTGAGTTCTTGGAGGTGGAGAAGCTACCCTCTCCGGAAAGTAATGTCTCGTCTGGTGTGTGTTGAACTTCCTGGTCGTGGCGGTACCAGGTTTCATTTTCGTTTGTGAGAATATCGTTGGTTAAAATTATATTTTCATCTATAACCTCATACATGTTCCAGAAGCCGTTCGAATTAATGCTATTGCTGTCGGTGTCAAATACATAATCCCAGCTTTGGCCATTCAGATAGGTATCGTTTCTGGATGCATTTTTCCCCAGAGGCCCCCATCCATTTGTGCTGATAAAAAGGTCACCATAGTCTGTGTCAAACCCTCCTATGTTGGGCCTGTAATCTGTTTGAATTTTCACAACAACAGACCCGTTATCAGATATGGTCACAACCATTTTGTCAATATCAAAGTCATTGACATGGTTGTCTCCAGAGATGACGTCGGCATAGTTACTCCCACTTTTCTGTGCAAATTCGGAATGATAACCTCCTCCAATATAACGATCCTGAATTTTCCATTTAGTGGTGGCGGCACTGGATGTTCCTGTAAATAGAATAAGGATCAGTCCTAAATATATGAGTTTTTTCAATGGGTCTCTCCTAAAAGACTAATGTAAAAATTGATATCATGGTTGTGGTTTATGTAGAGCAATAATAATGCCAGAATAAACTATTGAATAGATCGGAAGAGCGTCGTGTAGGGAAAGAGCGTGCCTCTATGTGTAGATTTCG
>CAXHYW010000768.1:0-2567 GCA_964021475.1 uncultured Desulfobacteraceae bacterium
CTCCCTTGAGCAGGAATTCATGGTCTTCTTTCAGAGCAGCCAGGGCTTCTTCCAGGGTGCCGGGTGCAGATTCCATTTTTGCCAGTTCTTCAGGGGGCAGGTCGTAGATGTTTTTATCCATGGGGTCGCCCGGATCCATCTTGTTCTGGATACCATCAATCATGGCCATGGCAATGGCGGCAAAGGCCATGTAGCCGTTGCATGAGGGATCAGGGGTTCTGAATTCGATCCGTTTGGCATTGGGGGAGTTGGAATACATGGGAAGCCTTATGGCCGCACTTCTGTTCCGGCTTGAGTATGCCAGGTTAATGGGGGCTTCAAACCCGGGTACCAATCTCTTATAGGAGTTGGTGGTGGGGTTGGTGATGGCGCAAAGGGCCTTGCAATGCTTCATGATACCACCGATGGCATGGAGGGCCATGTCGGACATGCCAGCATATTTGTTGCCTGCAAACAAGGGGGTGCCATCTTTCCAGAAACTCATGTGGGTGTGCATACCCGTGCCGTTGTCTCCATAAATGGGTTTGGGCATGAAGGTTACGCTATGGTCATATTTGACGGCCACATTTTTAAGGACATATTTAAACCAGGCAAGGCTGTCAGCCATTTTTAAAAGGGAATCAAACCGAAGATCAATTTCAGACTGGCCAGCAGCGGCTACTTCGTGGTGCTGGCATTCCATGGCAATACCCAGGTCTTCCAGGGTGAGCATCATTTCTGTTCTCATATCCTGGTATTTGTCATTGGGCGGCAGGGGGAAATATCCGCCTTTCGGTCGGATTTTATATCCGGTGTTGGGCATTTCCTCTCTTCCGGTGTTCCAATGGGCTTCGTCTGAGTCAATCTCAAAGAAGGAGGCATTGGGTTCTGAAGAATACCGGATATTGGAGAAGATAAAGAACTCAGGTTCTGGTCCCACATAAATGGTGTCACCAATGCCAGTGCTTTTCAGGTAGTTTTCGACTTTCTTGGCAATTCCCCGGGGATCCCGGCTGTAGGCTTCTCTTGTAATGGGATCATGGATGTCTCCGATGAGAACCAGGGTGGGGACTTTGAAAAATGGGTCCATTTTTGCCGTGGTTGGATCGGGGATAACGATCATGTCGGAGTTGTCAATCGGTTGCCAGGCCCGCATGCTGGATCCGTCAAAGCCGAATCCGTCATCAAATGCAGATTCGCCAAGTTCTCCCACGGGAACTGAAAAGTGTTGCCAGGTACCGATGAAGTCCATGTAGCGGATATCAACTATTTTTACCGAATTTTCCTTTGCCAGTGCGATTACGTCTTTGGGTGTCATGCTTTTTCCTTTCGTGAGGTATTTGGTTAAATATAAAGGTAGCTTATGTTAAAGTGCCTCGTCTCCTGTTTCACCTGTCCTGACCCGTATTGCCTGCTCCACGGATAGAACAAATATCTTACCGTCGCCAATTTTTCCGGAGTTGGCAGCATTTCTGATGGTGTCAACTGCCTCCTGTGCCCGGTCATCATTGACCACAATTTCCACTTTTATTTTTGGAACAAAGTCCACCACATATTCAGCACCCCGGTATATCTCTTTGTGGCCTTTTTGGCGCCCGTATCCGTTGACTTCTGTTACGGTCATTCCATAAATTCCGATGTCGCTGAGTGCTTCTTTGACATCATCGAGCTTAAAGGGTTTGATGATAGCTTCAATCTTTTTCATTTGGAATCTCCTTTGAATATATGTGTGGAAGAGTATTTAAAATAGATGTTTTGATTTGCGATAGCCTTTGTTCTGATTCAATTTTTTGGTCACCATCAATGTCCCTGACATAAAAAATATCAATGACCTGGTCTACTTTTCCCCCCACCATTGCCACATTTACATTTAACCCATTTCGATACAGGGCATTGGTTATGGAAAACAAGAGGCCGGGGAAATCATAGGTTAAGACCTCAATGATGGTGAAAAAACTGGATGTTTCATTGTCTATTCTGACCTGGCTTGTTTCAGGGGGATTTCCCGAAGGAATGGCAAGGGTGTCCGGTATTTTATCAAGGGCATTGTCCAGAAAATGGTCATCGTCCAGGGCCTGGGCCAGATCTTTTTCCGCTTTTTCCCATTTTTCCCTTTCAAAGATCAGATCCTTTGGCGGCATGACCTTGAAGATATCCAGAGCATGGCTGTCCCCAAGGGAATAAGCCTGGGAGGCAATAATATTAATATGATTCAGGAAAAATATGCCAGCAATCTTGGAAAATAATCCGGGTTTATCCTTCCCACAGATGGAAACTGTCCGGGTTTGCGAGCCGGTATCCTTGGAGATCTGCCAGATAAAATCTCTGGTTTTAAGGTTTCGATACAGGTTGATATGGTCAACGATGTTTTGGGGTGGTACATATAAGAGGTAGCGTTGGGACATACTGTCTAACTGGGTATTGACCATCTCTTCCCGATAGTTTTCCCTCAGGAGTGCCAAAACCTCTTGTTTCTTTTTATCAATGAGCCGCTGGGCCTTCTTGGATGCCAGTTCTCCTGTTTTTAAAATCCCCATGGTTTTGAGAAACAGGTCTTTTATCAGGTTTTCGGTCCAGTCATTCCATGC
>CAXHYW010000769.1:0-2567 GCA_964021475.1 uncultured Desulfobacteraceae bacterium
GAGATTCTCCGGAGTGACTGGAGTTCAGACGTGTGCTCTTCCGATCTTAGTAGTGAAAGCATGAGAGAACGAAAAGCAGGCCGCCGACTATCCAGGTGGCCGGGGAGGTCATGGCTCGCATCTGCATTTCAGGATCGTATTGCTCTTCAAGCTTCCGGACTTGATCGTGATCTATTTGGGACATGTTATGTTTCCTTATAAAACCTGACCCGGCCAAAGAGTAGAAAATTGTTCTTAGGCCAGGTCTGAATCAATCTATAATTATTTTAAAAGTCCCACTTCTTTATAATAGCGCTCAGCACCGGGGTGCAGGGGAATGCCAATGCCGTCCAATGCTGATTCTGCGGTAATCGACTTGGCTTTTGCGTGACCTTTATCCAATAGTTTGCGTGACTTTTCATTCCAAATAGATTTGGTGATGTTATAGACCAGGTCCTCGTCCACTTTAGAGGAGACCACCCACTGGGCGCCGACGGAAATGGATTCTGTCCTACCGATGCCTTCATACGTTCCTGCCGGCACCACATCTTTTGCAAAAAAACCGTATTTTTTGATAAGCCATTCGGCTTCCGGGCCGTTGATAGGAACCAGTTCCGCCCCAACACTTGAAGCCAGTTCCACCACGGAGCCGGTTGGGAAACCAGATACGATAAAAAACGCATCCATTTGATTGTCTTTGATTTTATCTATAGCCGGACCCGGTTTGATATAGTCCACATCGATATCTTTTTCCGACATACCATACGCCTTCAGAATAATGCGGGCATCAACCAGGGTGCCGGAACCTGGTTCGTCCATGGAAAGACGTTTCCCTTTGAGATCCCTTACGGACTTTATCCCCGCTCCCTTGCGTGCCACCAGATGGATGGTTTCCGGGTACAGGTTGGCCATGACACGCAGGCTGTCGACTTTGCCTTTGCCCTTAAAAATACCTGTCCCTGTATATGCCCAATAGGCGACATCAGATTGGGCAAAACCGGATTCTATGACCCCTGATTTAATGCCATTGATATTCGCCAGGGAACCATTGGCTGATTGTGCTATGGCCACAAGGCCCGGAACACCACAGCTGCCCCCCTGGTCACAGGGGCGTGAACCGGGCGGACTGGAAATGCAGTGGGCGATTAAACCTCCAATAGGATAATAGGTACCACCAGTACCACCAGTGCCGATACGAAAAAAAGTCATTTGTTGGGCTTCGGCAATGCCAAATCCACACACAAGTCCCATCATCAATACGATAGTCAACATTTTTTTCCTTAACATAAAATCTCCTTCATGATGTTAAAAATTTCATCCAAAAAGGTAAACTCATGGGGTATCAGCAAATGACAAAAATAAAGTTTACCCACTTCTGAAAAAAACTTAGCACAATAATAAGAAAATAGATTGCGGTTTTTATGCGATATTAATGCGGTATATTTCACCGCATTATTTGATGGATCGCAGGTGATTGCGCAGGTTAATGTTTTTTCCGTGGAGGTTCATCTTTTTTCTGATCCATCTGCGATGGGATTCGACGCTTCGAACGGATAGATGTAAAATTTCGGCAATTTCCTTGTTTGATTTGTTAGTTCGGACCAGCTCGGCCACTTCAAGTTCTCTTGGCGTGAGGCGGTATTCGTTTGAGTGGAGGCCGGAACCGTATGACGAAAAGATATCGTTAAGATTTGACAGGGCAATGTCAAAGTAAATTCGTGTGGATTGAGACAGTTGACTGTTCTCAATTTTTTCCATGTACGGAACTACACGGTTTCTCAGATTAAAAGCAATGTTTACCTGTAATTGCTCTAATTCGGTTTTCTGATGATCAATTAATGTTTCCAAAGCAGTGTGCAGCTCTGTCAATTCATGATACTGATCCGAAATTTGGTCAACCAATTTTTCCCGTTCTTCCTCATGAAATTTCTGATCGGTGATATCTTCGATTGCTGCCACTACTCCGGTCAAACCGGCTGTTTGATCCATCATTGGCCCCATATTAATTGAAAGGTTCACCAGGGTTCCATCAATTTTTTCCAAGGAATTCTTTATGTGGTAAATTGTGATGCTGGATTTTAAAACAGATCTGACGTACTGATTGCTTGCATTAAAAAAAAAATCTAACTTTTTTAAAAGAGCAGTCTCATATTCAGCTTTTTCCGTTATAGGGTATCTGCTTTCTCCAAATCCTAAGATATGTTTCATCCGATTGTTGATCGACTGGATATTGCCTTTTGTATCCATCAAGACAATCCCGGAAGGACAATATTCCATAAAATCGATTGTGTTTATTTTCATCATATTAATTTTGGATTATTCTCCTGACCTTTTACCTTGGGTTAAAATAAATGACCGCAAAAAATTGTTTTTGCTTCATAATTGGTTTTTCAATAACACCGTTCCCGCTTTCATCTTTTTTTATGACATCTTTTTTCCATTTTGGTTTTATAACACCGGAGATGGGTATCGATTCATCAATAAAAAGATATTTTTAGTAAATAGGGGTCATAGTAAATAGAAGTAAATAGTGGTCACCCATTAAAGCTTTCGTCAAGTAAAAAAACACCTCTCCTATAAAAAAGTTA
>CAXHYW010000770.1:0-2566 GCA_964021475.1 uncultured Desulfobacteraceae bacterium
GATTCTCCGGAGTGACTGGAGTTCAGACGTGTGCTCTTCCGATCTAAGCATCACAGGAATCACGCCCAAAAGATATGCTTTAGGGCACTGTTCTTAACGTTAATCAACTGTAGGGTTAATTATAAAAATGGAGAGAACCATGAGTAAAATCATTCGAATTTGGTATGGGTTGGCAAACAGGGATCATGCAGATGATTATAACAGCCATGTAAAGAACGACATCTTTCCTCTTTTTTCAAAAATGAGAGGAAATATAGGTGCCAAAGTCCTACGGCGAGAGGTGGATGAAGGGGTGGAGTTTGCAGTTATTACCGCTTGGGATTCAATGGAGGCTATAAAGGAATTTGCAAAAGATGATATAGATAAGGCAGTTGTCGCAGAAATTGCTCAATCATATTTCATAAGATACGACAAACATGTATCTCATTTTACAGTAGATAGTGAACGAGGCAATTTCTACTGAAATACATGCCTTACCATCCTCTAATACCTTGGTAAAATTCAACCAGGCAGATTAAATAGAGCTTTGCCATAACCCTTTTCTTGAGCTGACGGCAATAGTGTTCGAAAATTTTAAAATAAGTGATCTTAACAAAACCACTGTTAATCAACTTTAAGCGTAACTGCAGCTCAGCACCGCGATTGGGCTATTAAAACAATACTTCAAGTAGAGGAGGTTAACAAATGATTAAGAAAATCAACATTGCTGAAAAATTTAGTCTTTTTAGTGAAATATGGGTTCCTAAAATCGTTGCAGAATTAAACAACGACTATATCAAGCTTGACAAATTTAACGGTGAATTTCTTTGGCACAAACATGATGGAGAAGACGAACTGTTTCTGGTTGTGAAAGGCAATATAACTGTAAAACTGCGCGATGGCGATGTCCAGGTTTCAGAAGGAGAATTCATTGTGATTCCCAAAGGGGTGGAACATAAACCGACGGCAGAGAAGGAGGCTTATGTGGTCATTGTTGAGCCAAAAAACGCCATGAATACTGGGGATGTTCAAGACGAAATGACGTTAACCAAATTGGATTGGATTTAACCAATTTATGACAGCATGATACAAAAATAGAGGAAATAACCAAATACGTTATTCGCCCAATCGGGTAGCCGGGGGTTTTTCTCCCCCAGCCCCCACAACACCCTGCATGCGGGTCCGCACAGGGCGTTTCATCAAGGTTACCGGGCCGAGGCCGGGTAATGAATTTTCACCCACTGTTCTTTGACAGAAATTAACCCTTGTTCAGATAACCATTGATTGGTCATACCGGATTGTGTTGCCATGGTTCTGGCAAGATGCCACGGTCCCCTGCGACTAATCGCTGTCATGATGGCTTGTCTTTTAGAAGTGCCCAGTTTGAGGAGGTTGCGAACTTTGGTCCGGGCATAGCGCCACTGTTTCCAGTAACACATCCGTATCCTGCGGCGGAGCCATTCATCTAACCCCGGGATTGGACTGTAATACTCCGAGATCCCGTAGTAGTTGATCCAGCCACGCATGTATTCCGCTAACTTCTTGTAACGGTACTCCATGGAAACAAACCAGCTCCTTCCTGTAAAGAGACGTAACCGCCGCTTGAATTCCAGGAAAGATTTATCACTCCATCTGATTTTACCTTTTACAAAGACAAAACCAAGGAAACCGCACTCCTCCACCGGAGCCACCTTACTTTTCTTCTCGTTGACCTGGAGCCGCAGCTCTCGTTCGAGGAACCTTCGGATACTTGCCATCACTCGTGTGCCAGCACTGATGCTTTTCACCATAATGATGAAATCATCTGCATACCTGACAAAATGGTGGCCGCGTCTTTCCAGTTCCTTGTCAAGATCATCGAGAAGGATATTAGCTAACAGTGGAGAAAGTGGACCACCTTGGGGAACACCGGTTGGTGTTGCCTGAAGATGGTCGTTGACCATAACACCGGCCCTGAGATATTTACCGATAAGCTTAAGCACACGCTTATCTTTTACCTGACGGGAAATTCTAACCATAAGGACATCATGATTCACCTTGTCGAAAAATTTCGACAAATCAGTATCAACGGCCACTTTGTAGCCCTGCCCTATGAATTGTTTTACCCGCCGGACACCATATCATGGGCCGATCTGCCAGGCCTGAAACCGCAACTTGATTCTGAAAACAACGGATCAAATATTAATCCCATGACCTGGGCAATGGCTTGCTGGATCATTCTATCCAGCACTGTTGGAATACCAAGCGGACGTTTACTTCCGTCCGGTTTCGGTATCTCAACCCGTAAAACAGGAGAAGGGGCATATGTCCCTTCAACAAGGTTTGAACGTATTTTAGGCCATAACTCACGAAAGGCGTCCGGAAATTGTTCAACGGTTACACCGTCAATTCCAGGGGCACCCTTGTTGGCCCGCACCTGTTTCCAGGCACGACGTATATTCTCTGCCGAAAGAATACGTTCCAGTAGATGACTCTTTGAAAATGGTACTTCCACAGCACGCTTGTACAATACTCCTCCATTCGGATTCACTGTATATACAAAGCTCATGGATACCTCCTTTTCGTTTGATGTTCGGTCCTTCACCCT
>CAXHYW010000771.1:0-2564 GCA_964021475.1 uncultured Desulfobacteraceae bacterium
TTTATATGGTGGCGGGAGTGACGAGACTCGAACTCGCGGCCTCTTGCGTGACAGGCAAGCGTTCTAACCAACTGAACTACACCCCCGTGTATCACTTAACTTTTTGTGGCCGAGTCAACCCGTAAGGGTTCTCAACCAATTTTATTGCCCCCCAAAAAAAAGGGTTTCAACAAAACGCTGAAACCCTATTTATATGGTGGCGGGAGTGACGAGACTCGAACTCGCGGCCTCTTGCGTGACAGGCAAGCGTTCTAACCAACTGAACTACACCCCCGAATATCACTTTACTTTTGGTGGGCGATGCAAGGCTCGAACTTGCGACTTCAACCTTGTAAGGGTTGCACTCTACCAACTGAGTTAATCGCCCAAAAGCAGAGATGTTATAACCTCAAACAAAAATAGTGTCAAGCACTAAATGCTAAAAACTCTTTTTTTTATGCGGGCATAAAAAAACAACCTAAGATTCTCAACAGCATCTTGCAACATGCACAGATTAATGATATATTTAAAAGGTATTTAGAAGGTACATAAATACAATTACCCGATAAAATTCAAAGCAGGGCTTTTTTTCTTTTTTTCTTCTGGGATTTTCAATCGCATGGAGAAATAGTAAATCCTTAACCCGTCTTTTTTATCGTTATAGAAATATCAGTTAGGTTTAATTTAGGAGTTTGACTATGGAAGCCGTTCAAGGTTACCTGGAAATAATGGACAAAGGATTTGGTTTTTTAAGGACCATTGAAGAAAACTTTCAACCCCAACCAGAGAATCCCTATGTCCCCAATAGCCTTATCAGGAAATTGAACCTTAGGGAAGGTTGTTTTATCGAAGGATTTGGAGAGAAGAAAAGCCCACGGAACCTTAACCTTGCCTTGATCCGCATAGAGACCATCAATGGTCTTCCCTTTGATGAATTCATGGATGTGCCAATGCTCCAGGAACAGACCAGCATCAATCCGTTCCAAAAATACACCATGGCCCAGGATGAAGACGATATCACAGGCAAAGCCCTGGACCTGATCGCCCCCCTTGGAATGGGACAGCGGGGATTGATCATCGCTCCGCCAAAATCCGGAAAAACTACCATTTTACGGCACATGGCCAATTCCGTTGTCAGCAATCACCCTGATTCAAAGGTCTTTATACTGCTGGTGGATGAACGACCGGAAGAGGTAACCGATTTTCAGCGGGGCCTGACCGGCGCACATGTTCTCTATTCATCGGCTGACCAACAAATCGGCCAACACATGAGAATGACGCGGCTTGCCATGCACACGGCCATTCGCTGCGCAGAAATTGGACAAGATGCCGTTGTATTCATCGATTCTCTCACCCGCATGACCCGGGCCTTTAATAACGACACAGACAGCCATGGAAAAACACTTTCCGGAGGTCTCGGTGCCAATGCCATGGAATTTCCGAGAAAGATTTTCGGAGCCGCCAGAAAACTGGAGAATGGGGGATCCCTGACCATTATGGCGACTATCCTCGTGGACACGGGTAGCCGGATGGATGATGTTATTTTCCAGGAATTTAAAGGAACCGGCAACATGGACCTTCTCCTGTCCCGGGAATGTGCAGAACAACGCATTTGGCCCGCCATCAATATCAACAAATCCGGGACCCGGAAAGAGGATCTTCTCATGGACGCCCAAACCCATGAAAATATGGTTAGCATCCGCAGAAAGGTCTCGACCAAGGACGAGGTTTCAGCCATGTCTGAATTCATCTCCATGCTTGAAGGATAGAAGATCCCTGTCAACCTTCAAAAGCGATGACCCTATAGCAAGAAAAAAGGCCTTCTGATCTTAATAAATCAGAAGGCCTTTATATTTAATGCTCGATCTTTTTTGCCGGGCTTGTTTTACACCAATCTTGCTTTATACCAGGGCATACTCCAGAACTTGGCTCATATCCTCCACAAAGATGACTTCTAATTGTTTTTGAATAGATTTGGGAATTTCTTGAACATCTTTTTGATTTTCAATTGATACAATCACCCGTTTAATGCCGTTGGCATGGGCTGCCAGTAATTTTTCCTTGAGCCCACCAATGGGCAGGACTCTTCCTCTCAGGGTAATTTCACCGGTCATGGCCACAGTTCGACTCACAGCTTTCCCCGTAAGGATGGAAACGACAGCTGTACACATGGCAATCCCGGCCGATGGCCCGTCCTTAGGAATGGCACCTTCAGGCACATGGATGTGGATATCGGTGTCCTTATAAAAATCTTCGCGTATACCAAGCACTTCACTTCGGGAGCGTACATAACTGACAGCAGCCTGGCTGGATTCTTTCATCACTTCCCCCAGTTTCCCTGTCACCATAACCCGCCCCTTGCCTGGCATGGTAACCGCTTCAATGGTGAGCAACTGCCCCCCAGCCTGGGTCCAGGCAAGTCCTGTTACGATACCCGCCTTGTCTTCTTTTTCCAGGGCGCTGTCCCGAAACTTTGGCTGACCCAAATACTTTAACACAGTGGTAGTCGTTATCTGACATTTCTTCCGGGTGTCGGTCTTGACAATCTGGGTGGCTATCTTTCTTAATACAGATGAAATTTCCCG
>CAXHYW010000772.1:0-2564 GCA_964021475.1 uncultured Desulfobacteraceae bacterium
GGCCCTGTTTGAAGATTCAGGGCTTGGGGATATTACCACCGAGAGTATTCTGCCCTTTGCCCGTATGGGCAAAGGGGTAATCATTGCTAAAGAATCCCTGGTTGTGGCGGGGATTGATGTGGCCAGGAAAGTGTTCCATTTGCTGGATCCTGCCATCGTCTGTGCCTCTGTCTTCAAGGACGGGGATGTTGTACAGAAAGGTGATATCCTTTTTGAGGCAGACGGGGACCTTTTGTGTCTGCTCAAGGGTGAACGGGTGGCCTTAAACTTTTTGCAGCGGCTTTCCGGTATTGCCACCCTGACCCGAACCTTTGTTGAAACCCTTGATCACAAAAGGGTTCGACTCACGGACACCCGAAAGACCACCCCGGGGCTCAGGTGCCTTGAAAAGGATGCGGTGAGGGCTGGTGGGGGATACAACCATCGCATGTCTCTTTATGATGGTATTTTAATCAAGGACAATCATATTGCCGTTGCCGGGGGGATTGAACAAGCCGTTCAGGCCGTCCGGGCCAGAACCTCCCATTTGATGAAAATTGAGGTGGAGGTATCCAACATGGATGAGGTCAAACAAGCAGTTGCAGCCAAGGCAGAGGTGATTATGCTGGACAATATGGACATCGAGACAATGGCCACGGCAGTTGAGTTTATAGGGGGTAGGGCCATTGTGGAAGCATCGGGCAATGTATCTCTTACCACCTTAAATCCCATCGCAGCCACCGGCGTAGACGTCATCTCCTGTGGTGCCTTGACCCACCAGGCCCGGTCCGTTGATCTGAGTATGCGGATTGATCCGGTGTAGATCCTATAAGAAACCTAGGGTTTAGGAAGCGGTCAGGCGGTTTCGACCGTTTTGTTTTGATTTGTACATGGCCTTGTCCGTGCGTTTGATAAAGGCTTTGAACTTTTCCTCTTCCAAGAGTTCGCAGACCCCGATGCTCACCGTCACTGACTGGGTTTCGCCCGGTTCCGGTCTGAATATTTCAGCGGCGATATTTTCCATTATCCTGGTGCCGACCACGCAGGCCATCTTCAGGTCGGTTTCCGGCAGGAGTATGGTAAACTCTTCTCCGCCGTAGCGATAGGCTGTATCCATAGAACGCATGCAGGAACTTATAATCTTTCCGATATGCATTAATACCGTGTCTCCTTCCAGGTGGCCCCAGGTATCATTGTATCGTTTGAAAAAATCGATGTCCAGCATCATCAGGGAGAGTGATCTGGAATACCGGTCATAGCGCTGAATTTCCTGTTTGATCTGGTGGAAAAAATGTCGGGAATTATAGAGTCCTGTCAGTGAGTCTGTGATGGCAAGCTCTTCCATCTCCTTGAGCATGCGGGTACGTTCTTTTTTTAATTCTGACTCCCGCAGCACTCGTTTGATTCGAAGATCCAGTTCCTCAAATCGAAAAGGTTTGAAAATAAAATCACTGGCACCAGCCTTGACGGCTTCTTCATAGGAATAATCGGCACTGTAACCGGTCATCACCATGACCTCAATATCAAATTTTGTTTTGATTTGTTTGGTCAGCTCAAGTCCGTCCATACCCTGCATCATGATATCTGTGAGAACCAGATCCGCATCAAAGGTTTCCAGAAGAGTCAATGCTTCTCCGGCATTGAGTGCGCTTTTAACATTATAGGAGAGTATTTTAAGATACTCTTCCACCGATTCTTTGATGGCAATATCATCATCCACAATCAAAATGGCGTAAGTCATGGTCTTTTCTCCTGGAAATTATTCCATGGAAGCGAGCTTATCTTGACAGTTTTGGCCTCACTTGATAAAAGTATAGAAATAAAATTTAGCGAGATAGATGAAATTTGTCAACTCTTAAGTGCGGAGCTCAATTGAAGTTAGATAAAAAAAATATTAGAAATTTTAGTATTATTGCCCACATCGACCATGGCAAGTCCACCCTGTCCGACCGGATGATCCAATTGTCTGGAATTATATCGGACCGGGATATGAAAGAGCAGATTTTAGACTCCATGGATATTGAACGGGAGAGGGGGATTACCATCAAATCACAGACCGTATCCCTTCCTTATACCTCTCCGGACGGAACCCAGTATTTGTTAAATCTCATTGATACCCCGGGGCATGTGGATTTTTCCTATGAGGTTTCCCGTGCCCTTGCGGCCTGCGAAGGGGCTTTGATCATTGTGGATGCCACCCAGGGAGTCGAAGCCCAGACCCTGGCTAATTTATACCTTGCCATGGAACATGACCTTACAATCATTCCCATTATTAATAAAATTGATCTGCCCTCAGCTAATATTGAGTGGGCCAGGGACCAGATAGAAGAAGATCTGGGACTTGACCCCGATGATGCCCTGGCGGTATCGGCCAAGAGCGGTATCGGGGTGGACAAGATTTTTCAGGCCGTTGTGGAGGGAATCCCTGGTCCCGTTTCAGAGGGGACAGGTAATTTTAAAGCTCTGATCTTTGATTCCCATTACGATGCCTTCAGGGGAACCATTGTCCATTTCAGGATCTTAGATCGGACGAGCACACGTCTGAACTCCAGTCCCTCCGGAGAATCTCGTATGCCGTCTTCTGC
>CAXHYW010000773.1:0-2562 GCA_964021475.1 uncultured Desulfobacteraceae bacterium
TCTACACATAGAGGCACACTCTTTCCCTACACGACGCTCTTCCGATCTTCTGGCCGGAATAGTCATGGCGATTTTATCCGGTCGTATTTTGCGCGCTCTGTTGTTTAAAGGAGAGGATGCCCCTTTTGTTATGGAGCTGCCGCCCTATCGAATGCCCATGCTGAAAAGTCTTCTGATCCACATGTGGGATAGGAGCAAAATGTTTTTAAAAAAAATGGGAGGCGTGATTCTGGTGGGTTCTATTATTATCTGGGTGTTGTCAAGCTTTCCCAAAAACATCTCCTATTCCGTGGATTATGATATTCTGTCTGCCAATGTTGTATCTGAATATGTTGTTAAAATTAAATCAGCCGACAAGGATTTAACCACACAACTTGTCCAGGCACAGCAGTTGGAACTTCGGGAGATTGAAAATAAAAAGGAACAGGAACGGATTTCAAAATCTTATATCGGCATGATCGGCAAGGGGTTGGAACCGGTTTTTGCACCCATTGGTATCGGGTGGCAGGCAAGTGTTGCATTGGTGACAGGGTTTGTGGCCAAGGAAGTGGTTGTTAGCACCATGGGGGTATTGTACGGGGTGGGTAAGGAGGATGGAAAGGCTTTGGAAAAGGCATTGAAAAGATCAGGTATGACCCCCTTGTCTGCCTTGTCCATGATGGTTTTCGTGCTGTTGTATGTGCCTTGCTTTGCCACGGTGATGACGATTTACAGGGAATCTTCTGCCAAATGGGCTTGTTTTAATGTGATATACACAACTATGGTTGCATGGTCCATGTCTTTTTTGGTATACCAGACGGGAATGTTTTTTCGCTGATGATATAGTTGATGATATAGATGGAGAGTTTAAATGAAAAAGAATGGTATGAGTCGATTGATAAAATATATGATACCCTGGGTCGCTATGTTGGTAATGGCTGCTCCAGCATTGGCGCTTGAACGGATGGCTGTGAAATCTTCCACCGCTAATCTTCGTTCCGGGCCGGGTACCAAATATGAGGTTCTTTGGCAGGTGGAAAAATTTCATCCCCTATTGATCATTGAAAAAAAAGGGGTCTGGTATAAAATAAAAGATTTTGAAGGGGATATGGCCTGGGTCCATAGCTCTCTATTGGGGAAAATTAACGGGGTTATTACCACCAAAGCCAAGTGCAATGTTCGGTCTAAACCGAATAAAGGAGGTAAAATCCTGTTTACGGTTGAACGGGGGGTGCCTTTCAAGGTGCTCAAGCGCAATGGCAACTGGATCCGGATTAAGCACGCAGATGGTGAAATCGGTTGGATTTATAATAGTCTCGTATGGTAAATGAATGTTTTTAAATAGAAGGTGGGTATATGGCAGAGCAGGGAGTATCAAACGAACGAAGAAAAGAACTTGAACAGATAGATCCTTTTCAGGAGAAACTTTTAAAAACATTGGCCTATGTAAAGGATAACAAAAACCAGTTTATGTTGATTCTGGGGGCTATTATTCTGGTTATTGTGATATTTGCAGGTATTATGTTCAGTTTTAAAAAATCGGAGAATATCGCATCGGACCTTGTTGCAAAAGCAGTCATCACCTATGGACAGGCCAAAGACCCGATTAAGGGATTTCAGGCGGTCAAAGATGATTTTGAAGCTGTTTTTGCCGATTATTCAAATACCAGTGCTGGCCGAATGGGTAAGGTCAAATTTGCAAAAATTTGCTTTGATGCGGGAGAATATGACAGGGCCTTTGAATTATATGAAGAGGGGTTGGAGATGTTTAAAAATGAGGCGGGGATGAAAAATTTTCTCCTGGCTTCCCTGGGGCATGTCTGCCAAGAAAAAAATGAAATTGACAAGGCAAAAGTCTATTTCCTTGAGATTGAGAAAGGATCCTCTGACCTTCTGAAGGATGAGGCACGGTTCGCCCTGGCAGGTATCTATGAGGCTTCCAATGATCAGGTGGCCAGTTTGAAAATGTATGAAAAAATTGTCAGTGACCATGAAAATTCAATTTATCGGAGTATTGCCGAAAGCAAAATTTCTGGAGTTAAATAACCAGAGTTAAATAACCCGAGTAAATTTAAGGTTCCAAACTAAAAAAGGCTGCCATTGGCAGCCTTTTTTAGAAAAGGAAAAAAAGATGAAAAAACTAACGCTTGGTTAGTGATTATAATATAATGCAATTTGCTTGCCAACTTCGTCTTCTTTTTGTTAACCAACTAAAATCATTGTATTGTTTAGTTTTCGCCTGCTTGGGTGGGGAGGGTGTCGGTAATAACACCCTTTGATTTGTTGAGAAACGTTCAATATTTTGAACCCCCTAACGTGATTTAATTGGGGAGGGGGATGAAGCAGCTTAAAGAAAAGGCGTTTGCAGAGGGTTCAATATTTTAAACTTTCTTTACTGTTTCCTAAACTTTCTGTTAATTCAATAGGTTATCCTGGTCAATTTCTTTGTCCAAATTAAATTTTTTGAGTTTTTGGTTTAACCCGCTTTTGCCAATCCCCAGAAGTTGTGCGGCTTTTGTTTGAACATTTCCCGATAGTTTCATGGCCCTTTGAATCATCCTCTTTTCCACAGCCACTAGGGTT
>CAXHYW010000774.1:0-2557 GCA_964021475.1 uncultured Desulfobacteraceae bacterium
TACACATAGAGGCACACTCTTTCCCTACACGACGCTCTTCCGATCTTGAAGATATCTTTACGGTATACGGTATGAATGCCCAGCCGCCCTCACCCAAAACCTATGCTTACCCAGGAAAAATTAACATTAACACCGCCGGGATTGAAATACTTGCCGCGCTTCTTCCCCGGGGGATGGATGATTTGGCTCAGGATCTGGTCGATTTCAGAAAAGAAAAATCAGAAGATGGGGAAACTTTTATAAACTTTCTTGACAAAGGATGGTATGAAAGGGTTATAGAGTTCTCTAAAAATGAAAAGGAAACCTTTGATCGCATGATCCGATATGACAGCACTCTTTTTAAAGCAGAATGCCGATCCCTGGTGAATCAAAAAAGCGTCACGGTTTCAGCGTTTATTCTACGGGAACAAAACAAAAAGACCAACCAATGGGGTTGCAGAATAATTCAACTGACAAGGGACTAGGGAATGGGTGATCCGTTTTTATATCTTGATATGGATGTCGGCGGTATTCATGCCATGGTCGTTGAGAGCACCTTCTCAAACAAAACGATCCTGGGGCAATACCACCTGATGTATGGGGATCTGCCGGAACCCGAATCCGGCGAGACCCTTTTCCAGTCCGGAATGAAGGTCATTGCGGCAGAACTGGATTTGGATGCCTGCTCCGTTGCCATGATATTCATCTCGCCCCTGAATGTCTGCTTTCGAAATATAAGTCTTCCCTTTACCCAGGAAAAGAAGATCAGACAAATCCTGCCCCTGGAAC
Organism: uncultured Desulfobacteraceae bacterium; assembly: GCA_964021475.1. Lineage (GTDB taxonomy): Bacteria > Desulfobacterota > Desulfobacteria > Desulfobacterales > Desulfobacteraceae > NBML01. Next base: position 769 of record CAXHYW010000774.1, read on the forward strand.
TGTCCCCCCACCTGCCAATGCCGGAAGAGCACTATGTCTCTGATTTTTTCACCCAGGAGGTTGAGTTTCACGAGGGACGACAGCTGATCCTGTCTGCATCCATACTGGAATCAGATATTGAACAACTGGTTTCAGGCCTGACACCATTAAAAATAAGACCCCTTGTGATCACCCCGAACGGATATGCCCATGCCGTTTCTTTCCTGAAACAAAGGAAACTAAAACAAAGAAAAGAGGCCATGAATTTTGTGTTGATCCACCATGGCACCCAAGTCATTTCACTGACCCTTGTGGTCAACCAAAAACCCGTGACGGTAAGGTCCTTTGCCTCAATGGATCCCACGGGCCGGGAACTTGGGCTGGCAACCCTTCAGGCCATACTCGGATTCAGACAACGATCCGGATCAGACACATTGTTTGATATTTTTATTTCCACAAAAACACCATCGGAATATACCCCCGAGACCATCACCACCCTGTCACAAATTCTGTCCCGGCCATCGGATCCAAGGCCACTGATAATTGAGACCGTTGATTCAAACAAATTGTTATCTTTCATCTCTCCTAAAAGCCGACCAGAAGGTCTGTTCAACTTTTGCAGGGGACAATTCGGGTCTGATACGGTTTTTCAAAAATATAAAACAAGATTTATTTCAACCATCATCCTTATAATTTTCTTGTTCGGAACATCCATTTTCAACATCCGCCAGGACATTGCCTTCCTGGAACAGGGCATTGCCATGGAAAAACAAATTGCCCAGTCCATATTCGATAAGACCTTCCCTGGCAAGGGAAACGACAATATTCAGGCGCCCCTGCTATTGATGAAATCCTATGTAAACCAGGCATTAAAAAAAAGGGGATCCCATAGTCAAAACGAAGAATGGAAAAATACACCGGACATCCGGGCAACAGATGTGCTATTTGAATTATCAAACAAAATACCGGATACCATTGATGTTGATTTGTCCCGGTTGATCCTGAATAATGGCCGCCTTATCATATCCGGATCAACCGATAACTTTAATAATGTGGATAAAATAAAAGGTTTGATAGAAAAATCGACCCTGTTTAAACGAGTGGATATCAGCAGTGCCGAAGCCGGCAAAACAAAAAACAGTGTTCTTTTTAAATTTATCATCGAGATGTGACACAAATAAATGCATAATCTTTCCATAAGAGAAAAAAATATACTCACAGCCGGGGGGTTACTGGTGGCGATATTTATCGTGATCCAATTTATCTATTTGCCTGCTGTTGACAAAAGGAGCGATCTAAAACGGGTCCTTTTTGTGGAAAAAGACTCGTTAAACCAAGTCCGTAAACTGCAGAAACAATATCTTAGTCTGACACAAAATAGTGATCATCAAAGGGCTGCCCTCAAATTTCGACAAAAAGGATTCACACTTTTTTCCTTTCTGGATCTCCAGGCTGAAAAAAGTGGTGTGAAAAAAAATATTGACTATATGAAACCCTTCACCCAGGATCTTGAGGACTCACCCTACAAAATTTCCAAGGTAAAGCTAAAGCTGAAAAATGTATATTTAAATGAACTGATCGCATTCATTACCCTGATTGAGACCTCCGACGACCGGGTTCAAATCATTTCACTTTCCTTGTCCAAGGCAGGCAAAAAGAAAGACCGGTTGGATGTGGTGGTTGAAACACAAACCTTCATGATGAAGGAGGCTGTTTAGGCATGATCAAACAGGTTTCTTTTTATATTTTATATTTTTTTGCAGCCTTTATTTTTTTTACCATCCTCTGCTTCCCACAGAAACCTGTGGGG
>CAXHYW010000775.1:0-2554 GCA_964021475.1 uncultured Desulfobacteraceae bacterium
CTAAAAAAAGAAAATATCATTTGTGCATCCAAAGCATATCGATTTAAAGATGCCGTACAAGATGGTTTAAATCCCCTAAAATATAAATCATCAGATATTGCCCCGGGGGAGTATATTGGGAAATTGGTTTTCAAGGTCTGGGGGGGAATATCTATTATTCAATGTTTTTTTGTCCTTAAAAATAATGAATCCATTCGGTTAAGCGCGTTTCGGCCACACGCCACTCCGTGGAGAGGGTATACCCCCCGGAATAGCAAGGTGGATTTTTCTGAGACTCGTATAGAAGGGAAACGATATAAAATCACGACGGGTTTAACGGAGAGGGGAGTTGTTTCTTTTTTATCGGCAAGGGCAATATAACAAAAAACTTGAAGGTCTGATCAACGATTAATATTTAAACAGAACCCATCAAAAGTCCAGCAATCCCAGTTCCGCTACTGGTAACGCCTTTGTTTATATGAGTGTTCTTTCCATTTTTAAAACCTTCTTGAAAGGCTCCGGATGAACTCTGGTGTCTTCCATATCTTCCCTGTGTTAATTTCGGAAAAAGTCTGGATTCTTCTTTTCTGTTTGCTTCATGGTTTTGGGCCATCAATGCCTGGGTCACTTTTACAGGCAGGGAAAGATCTCCATTTATTTTTATCTTTGAATCATCAAACATCAATTCATGGTTATCCCGGATCCCGGCAGTAAAACCCATGTCAAAGGAAACCTTTTGGCTTCTTTTGGCACTATGTTTCTTTCTAAAAGCCTGCCAAAGAGTCTGGCCGGTATCAAGCAGAAAATGATAAACATATTCTGCAACAATTAACGCCTCTTCCCTTCCAATCAGAACGATGCTTTTGTAAACCGCATCATCCGGGGCGTGATAGGTGCTGGATGTCAAACAATTCACATAATAATAGTCTCTGACGACAGACAAAAGGGCTTTTTGAATACTTTCAATGCGTTTTTTCTTGTGGCAGATGGTAATATATTTAATATTGGGATCATCATCGCCGGTATTGATTCTCTGGAGATTATACTTGTTCAGCAAATAATTGGCTTTCCTGGAGGCAGTTTGTGCCTCAGCTTCGTTATTGGATTGCCCAAGTGCCATAAGTTTCTCAACTTTTCGCAACATTTTTTGGGCCTCCGCCGGCAGCTCCCCTTTGAATTCGAGTAATCGTTGATTATAATCCTTTCCACCTGCCACAAACGCTTTATGAACCCCTAATTTTTTACAGGCCAGCTTGAAATATTGTCCATGAATGTCTGCATTGTCATAGAACGTGGAAACGTATTGGTGCGCTATTTCATGTTTTAAAACTTCTAAAACAATATCCCATACTTCCGTTTTGATAAGATGGCTTGAAATCGAAATTGTTTTTGTTTTAAAGCTCCAAAAGCCAAGTCTTGATTCACCAGAAGAAATGTTAATTGTTGGGGTTGTAAGATTTACTCCGTATCTCCATGAAAGAACTTCGTGTTCATGGGAAAGTTGTGCCGCCCATCTGGTTTCAATGTCTGATAACTGATTTTCCATGGTACCCATAATCTTCACCCTTATTTTCCATGTTTTCCAAAGTGTCTTTTTCAAAATATCTATGCCACACAGTCAAATAAATAACAATTTCATTGTCTGATTCTCAGGTGGTCATTAAAAGCCAGATGCCCCCCACTGCAATAATGGCACCTAAAAAGGCGCGCAGGGAGACATGCTCCTTGTGCAGGTATATGGAAAAGGGGATAATGCATACTGGGGTCATGGACAAAAATGTGGAGGCCACCCCCGTGGACAGGTAGTGCAGGACCATGAGGGACAAGGATACCCCCAAAAAGGGGCCGATGAGTGCACCGGTTGCCGTAAAAACCAGGGCTCGGGTGTCTTTTAAGGCACTTGCCACCCGATGCCATTCCCGGGTCAGGGTAAAAAACAGGACAAAACAGACAAAGGCTGAAAGGGCCCGTATCTGGGTGGCGGCAAAGGCATCCAGATACCCCGTATCGGTTTGCATCCCGGCCTTGCTCAGGACATATCCAATGGCCTGGCCCAGCATGGCGCCTATTCCGAATAATATTCCTTTAAGGGTGATGGCCCGTTGCCGTGATGACTGGGAAAGGGGGTTGGGCGGTTTTTTTTCAAAGATCACCAGGCCGACACCTGACAGGGTCACCAGCATTCCAGCCCATTGGTGAAGTACATAGGTTTCATCCAGAAATGCCCAACCGATCAGGGCCGCCACCGGGGCAGATAGACTGAAGATCAGTAGCGCAATTCGAGGGCCAAGCTCCACCAAGGCCTTGAACAGACAGATATCTCCCAGAAAAAAGCCAATGATGCCGGAAAGACAAAGAAAGATCCAGGCTTCCAGGGGAAAGCCCAAAGGGATCAACTCTCCATTTTTGAAAAATAAAAATATTCCGAAAAGGATCAGGGCCGTTGTTATCCGGATGATATTGACCGGTGTGGCCCCTACTCGTCTGGAGGCGGCCTCAAAAAACTGGACACTGATGGTCCAGCACAAGACAGTCGAAATGGCAATGAGTTCTCCGGTATAGGGCATGGTTGCAT
>CAXHYW010000776.1:0-2551 GCA_964021475.1 uncultured Desulfobacteraceae bacterium
AGGTGATCTGCGCTCCTTCAATGGCATCAGCATTCAGGGAATGACATTTCACCTTTACATTTTTACTGACCCTGACCTTTGGCATTTTACTGATCTATTCCATGGTTAGAACCACCCTGGAAGACAATATTGAAAGTGAACTCAAAAATGCCACGGACACCATTCTCGGAATGGTAAAGACCGTCACGGATGCGTCCATACGAAATCATTTGCGGGCCATTGCCGAAAGCAACCGCAATATTGTGCAGGGGTTCTACGAGCAGTCCGAGCAAGGGGTCATCTCGTCTGGGCAAGCCCGGAAATTGGCCGCCGATGTCCTTCTCAGTCAACCCATCGGCAAAAGCGGATATATCTATTGTATTGATCACAACGGGATCACCCAGGTTCATCCCAGGGCTAAATTGCTGGGCACCGATCTTTCCGACAATCCGTTTATCCAGACACAAAAAATCAAAAAAGAAGGGTATATTGAATATGAATGGGCCAATCCGGGAGAAACGGTCCAACGGCCCAAGGCATTGTATATGAGCTATTTTGAGCCCTGGGACTGGATCATCTCCGTTTCTTCCTACCGGGCAGAATTCAACCGGCTCTTAAGCGTGGATGATTTTAGGGAAAACATCCTTTCCCTGACCTTTCGAAAAACCGGCTATCCGTATATTATGGACAGCAAGGGGCTGCTCATCATCCACCCCAAACTTGCGGGCACCAATATCTATGATTCCACAGATGACAACGGGCGCATGTTTATCAAGGAAATATGCGAACAGAAAAATGGAAAAATTATTTATCCCTGGAAAAATCCAGACGACCGTATTCCCAGAAAAAAACTGGTGATTTTCAATTATATCCCGGAACTGGACTGGATTATTGCCTCCTCCAGCTATCTGGAAGAATTTTACAGCCCGCTTACGACCATTGGATATTCCATGGCCTTAACCATTCTCATCATGCTGGTCCTGATCATTCCCATTACCTGGATGATCAGTTCCAGGCTGGCCAAACCCCTGCAGGAGATGGTCAACGTTTTTGAAAGCGGGGCAAATGCCGATTTTACCAACCGGCTGGATGTCCGGTGGGGCGGTGAGATGGACCGGGTGGCTGAAAACTATAATCGCTTCATAGACAAACTCCAGAAAACCGGTAAACAATTGCAGAACTCCGAAGAACGGTTCCGGAGTATTTTTGAAAATTCCCTGGAAGGTATTTTCCAGATTTCCGCCCAGGGAAAATGCATGGCTGCCAATCCGGCAATGGCCACCTTGCTGGGATATGATACACCGGATATCCTGGTGGAAATGCTAACGGATATCGAGAGGCAATTGTTCAAAAACCCCGACAACATGCACACGATATTTGATATTTTAAGGAAACAGGATGGGCTCAAAGGGTATCAGGTTCAATTTATTCGAAGGGATACCCAAATTCTGTGGGTATCGCTCAATGCCAAGGCATATAAGGACAAATCCAATCAAATCCTGTATATTGAAGGGTTTATCTCTGATATTACCGAACAGAAAAAAGCAGAACAGGCCTTGCAGCAATCCCATGAAAAATTGGAGAACAGGGTAGCGGAAAGGACCCGGGAATTGTCCAGCTGGGTGAAGGAACTTGAGCAGCGAAATGAACAGAGCGCTCTGCTCCGGAAAATGAGTGAAATGGTTCAGGTCTGCCACACGGCCGATGAAATTTTCAAGGTGATGCATCAATATGTTCTGGCGTTTTTTCCCGGTTCATCCGGACAGCTGTTTATCTTCAACAATGCCCAGGAGCACCTGGAACCCTTGATGCGCTGGGGAGACCTGACAGACGATTCCCGTCCGGCTTTTATTGAAGACTGCTGGGCCTTGCGCCGGGACAAGCCCTATCTGATGGAAAAAAACCGCACCCACATTCCCTGTTATCATATGGAAGACGATAGGGTCAATGTCTCCCTGTGCCTTCCCATGATATCCCAGGGGGATATTCTGGGAATGCTTCATCTTAGATTTCCCAGGGAAACCGCTCCCTCTCCTTCAGACCATCCACCTTCATCGGCCCAGCGCCTGGCCATTCAAATTGCCCAGCATATCTGCCTGGCCCTGGTGAATATCAATCTCAGGGAATCCTTAAAGCGTCAATCCATTCAGGATGCCTTAACCGGCCTCTACAATCGGCGCTTTCTGGATGAAAGTATGAAACGTGAATTTTCCCGGATGATACGCCACCAATACAGCATCGCTCTGGTCATGATCGATGTGGACCATTTCAAACAATTTAATGACAATCATGGCCATGAATGCGGAGATGCGGTACTCCAGGCCCTGGGCCAATTTTTAAAGAAAAACACCCGGGCCGGAGATATTGTCTGTCGCTACGGGGGAGAAGAATTTACGCTTATGCTCATCAATACAACTCTGGATGCCGCCATTCATAAGGCAAAAACGATCTGTAACGGGATTCGTGACAACCTTTTGATTCCTTACAATGGATCCTCCTTTAACATTACCATCTCCATGGGTGTTGCCGTCTGCCCCCTCCACGGCCAGACATTGGAACAGGTTCTGGCCCG
>CAXHYW010000777.1:0-2551 GCA_964021475.1 uncultured Desulfobacteraceae bacterium
AAGGTGAAATGTCATTCCCTGAATGCTGATGCCATTGAAGGAGCGCAGATCACCTGCGAAGGCAATGTCATTGTGAATAAAGGTGTCCTGGAATCCAGGATTTTTTCCCGGGGCAGCATATCTGCCGCCTATGTGAACCAATCGGATATCAATTGCCTCGGGGATATGATCGTGGCCCGGGAAATTTTGGATTCCAGGATTGTTCTCAACGGCTGCTGCAGAGTTGACAACGGCAGGATCCTTTCCAGCGATGTGACTGCCAGGGAAGGGATACGGGTGATGAATGTCGGCTCACAAGGTGCCAGAAACACCGTCATCACCGCAGGGGTTTCAAAATATGCCGAAGAGGAAATGAAGCGAGTGAACGCCCTTGTAGAACAGAACCAGACAGGGTTTGATTTGAAGATTTCGGATAAAGAAGCGGTTGAGTCCCTGGAGACAGAACTTGCAACCTGGCAAAAAAAAATAAAAGGAGTTCGGCAAAAACTTGAAAAAATGATCCGGAACCTTGAAGCACAGAAACCCATGACACCGGTGAAAGAGACCCTGATTGCAACACACAAGAAACAGCTTGATTCACTTATCCGGCACACCAGCGATAACCAGGCAGACACACACAAGCTGAGCAAACTGACTGAAGATGTAAGGGAGGAGCTCGCCGAAATTTCAAAGGTGAACCAGACAGTGGTGGGCGAAATGATGGTATTGAGAAAAATGAACAACCAGTCCGAAACCGTTCCCCGTATAATGAATTCTGGCAAGGTACAATCCGGTACAAAATTATGCGGCTGCCATGCCCAGACCATTATACAGAAAACCTGTCACCATGTTCGTGCCAAGGAGATCCAGACCACAGGAGAAAACAATAAAACAACCTGGAGCATTACGCTTGTGCCAGGCTAAACAAATCCGTATTCCGAGCCATGCCGATATTAAACAGATCAGTATCTTTTTCGAGTAATCCTATGAGCAAGCTGGTCGTGTCCCTTCCCTGATAAAATTACTTATATTTCGTATACAAATGTAAAGAAATGTAAACCAATGTAAAAAAGATTATTTTTATGTAAAAGCGATTGACCCCTTTGCAAAATGATGATCTGAATAGGTGCTTCTGGACGCCATCCGTGGTTTTTATTTGGCAATCTTTATCCCCATGGCCGATCTAACAGGCATGGCAGAGACCATGCTGTAAAAATAAAACCTTCTAATAAAGGAGAAAAGGGAATGAACAAGGCAATTGTTTCAATTTTCGCAGGGTTATTGGTTTTCGGGCTTTTCACAGATTTTGTTTTTGCAGGAGGGGTGGACAACAAACAAAATTATTCTGCAAACTATGCCGGAACGGTCAGCCGGAATGCAGCCATTGATGGAGCGGATATCGCGGCTTACAATCCTGCCGGGATCATGCAGCTTGAAAACGGTATGTACCTTGAGCTTGATGTCCAGTCTCTCAGCCTTGATTATAACCACTACATATCTGGCAAGGATTATGAAGCCACGTCAAACCCCATTGTTCCGACCTTGTTTTCCATTTACAAACAGGATAAATGGGCGGCATATGGCAGTTTCACAATTGTCGGCGGCGGGGGAAAAGCGGAGTATAATGAGGGGAATATCATTACCAAAACCATTGGAAATGCTTCTGCGGTAGGTGCCTTCTTCCCGGCCCTTCTTCCTGGCGGTGCCCTGTCCGATGAATTTGCAGGTGTGGAAAGCTATGATTATGGATTCACTACGGGTTTATCCTATAAAATAAATGATATTTTTTCTGTTTCCGGTGCTGTAAGATACGTCACCACGGACAAAGCTGTGGATATTCATGGAACCTATATCCAGGGGGGAACCAGTACCTATATTCTGGGCAAATATGAACAGGAAGCCGATGGATTCGGCGGGGTGTTCGGCCTTAACATCAGGCCCAACGACACGGTCAATATCTCTTTGCGATATGAAAGCCTAATTAAACTTGACTGGGAAACAACCATTGATTCAGCGACCAAGGGGACGGTGGGGGAAACAATTTTAGCTAAAAACAACAGGGAAGACGGGAAAAGTTATCGAAGGGATTTGCCGGCTGTCCTGGCTACGGGTGTTCTATGGAATGTAACCCCCAAATTTTCCATCAGTCCTTCCTATACACTTTATCTTGAAAAAAATGCAGATTGGGGAACCCAGAACGACAGTGTCAGCCATAATTCATATGATCTTGCCATCAGTCTGGGGTATGAGTTTACAGAAAATTTCATGGGAACAATGGGGTATATGTATACGGATGTCGGCATGACCCCGGACAATTTCAGCCTGATTGAACAGATGAGCCCGGCCCTTGACTGTCATACCGTTGCCCTTGGGGGAAGCTATAAGTTTAATGAAAGAATGTCTGTTACCACAGGCCTGATGGGCAGTTTTTATGAGTCAGGTGATGCCGGAGAAACCTTTCTGGCACCGGGGGTGCAAAAAGCCCCGGCCGTTACCTATGAGAAAACAGTCTATACACTGGCCATTAATTTGCAGTATCGCTTTTTTTAACCCCATTTATCTTTTGTAGAAG
>CAXHYW010000778.1:0-2550 GCA_964021475.1 uncultured Desulfobacteraceae bacterium
TCTACACATAGAGGCACACTCTTTCCCTACACGACGCTCTTCCGATCTAGGTGTACAGCGAGCCGGGGCAAGGTACAACCTTCCATGTTTATCTGCCCCAGGCGGTTCCTGTCGATAAAAAAGCAGAAACCTTGGAAATATCCATTAAAAGAGGGACGGAACGAATTTTGCTCGTGGATGACGAAGTGTCCATCGTTAATATGGGAAAACAGGTTCTGGAAAAATACGGATACCAGGTGACAGCCCATGTGGATAGCCTGGCAGCCCTGGATGAATTCAAACAAAATCCCAAAGCCTTTGACCTGGTGATCACCGACATGACAATGCCCAACATGACCGGCGACATCCTCGCAAGGAGCATCAAGTCCCTCAGGCAGGATATTCCTATTATTCTGTGCACCGGGTTCAGCGAAAAAATATCCAAAAACAATTACGCAAGTGACATGATCGACGAATTCTTGATGAAACCGATTTCCATCAAAGCTTTTAACCATGCAATTCGACGTTTGTTGGATGTATAAAGTTCCAAGGATAAGACAATATGAATACCATGGTGACCACTCCCAAAGGGGAGCAAGACAGGGACAGTTTGTTCCGGTTTCTCTACGGTATCTGGGTAACGGAATATAATCGGGAACTGCCCGGAACCAACCATGAAAAAGCCATGATCAAAGATGATCTGGATTTATGGGCCAATCATTTCATGGCCCTGGATGATGAGGGCCGGATTGTCGGTTGTGTCCGGTTCAATCAGCTTTCCAGGGGAAGGCCGTCCCATGGGTTTTCAGCTTCCATGGGGTTTACTGATCTGGCCTCCCTGTTTGGCCCTGACCGGGTGGCTTTTATTTCCCGACTGGCCATTTCTCCGGTTCACAGGGGCAGTACCGTTATCTCACTGCTTTTGGCAGAGCTGTTCCGTTCCCTGTTCGAGCAGGATATCGCCGTTGCTGCCTGTTATTGTCAGCTCAACCTGGTAAATCTTTATCACCGTATTGGTATGCGGCCTTACCTGTCCAATTTTAAACTGGATGGGCGAATGCGGGTTCCTCTGATTGGTTGTATTAATGACCGTGACTACCTTGAACAAACCGGCAGTCCCCTTCATCTTTTGCTGCCACCAGAGCATAACGACAAGGGCCGGGCTGCCAGGTTGTTAAAGGGGCAATTTGCTAAATTTTATTCTCCCGATATTACCACCATTAAGATCCGCTCCTTGTGGGCACAATTGGCCCATGCCGCCCCGGACCAGGAGGAAGAGCACATTTCCAAGCTGTTCCAGGGGCTTCCCCAGGCATCCTTTGAACATTTGTTGGAACGCTTACCCCGGGTCAGGCTTTCCCGGGATGAAGTGCTCCAGGTGAATCAGACAAGTGAAGCCGCCATGGGGATTTTACTCAGCGGCACACTGGGGGTGGGCATCGGGGATGAAGCCAATCCCCATTTTATTTATGTCATCCACCCGGGGGAACCCTTTGGGGAGCTGCTCATCCTGACCCGGGTCCGGCATCCCATCATCCTGCAATCCATGGAGGAGAGTGAAATTGTCCTGCTACCTAAAAATCTGTTTGATAGGTTGGGGGAAAAGGATCCGCCACTGGCCCTTAAGCTTTATAAAAATCTGTTGACCATTCTGGCCCGGCGGCTTACCAGGGTCCATTCCACCCTGACAGGTCTTCTGGGACGAGAGGAGCCATTGGATCCCCGGGTTCGTCGTCCTGCTCTCCACCGGGCAGATGCGGTTAAAATCTCCACGGGCAGGGAGGAGTCCTACCATTTTGATACCCTGTCCGATAAAAAACAAGAATTCGACCGGCTGACCTGCCAGGCGAAAATAGCCCATTCCCTGGAGCTAAATGCCCTGAAAAAAATAGGGTTGAGTAATGGGGATCAAATCCTGGATTTGGGATCAGGACCCGGTATCACCACCATGCTCTTGGCCCGTTATTTTCCCGACAGCCGGATCATCGGTGTGGAGCCCGACCAGGAGTTGCGATCCTCTGCGCTTTCCATGGCCCGACAGCAGAATCTGGATCGGTGTATTTTTCTGGAAGGAACGGCCCAGAAGATCCCCCTGCCCGACCAGGAGATCGATTTTTCCTATGCCCGTTTGCTGTTCCAGCATATTCCAGATCCCATGGATTGTCTTAGGGAAATGAAACGGGTCACCCGGCCCGGGGGAATTGTTTGTGTTCTGGATGTGGATGACGGAACTATTTTTATTCATCCCGAGGCCCCGGAATGGCAGGGGGTGGAAACAAGGGTGGCAATTGCCCAGGCCCGGTTTGGCGGTGACCGGCACGTGGGCCGGAAACTATTGTCCTATATGCAGGCAACCGGATTTACCCAGGTCCAGGTGGACATTGTACCGGTCACCACCCAGATGCTGGGCCCCAAACTGTTTTTTGATATCGTATTCGGGTTTAAACAGCAGCACCTGAAACGCGTGAACGACTGGGACCTGTCCACAGAAAAAGCCTTTACTCGTATTGGCGAATCATTAATGAAACCAGGTGCCTTTGCTTCGGAAAATATTTTTGTTGCCCATGCCAC
>CAXHYW010000779.1:0-2549 GCA_964021475.1 uncultured Desulfobacteraceae bacterium
GACCTAAATTGTAAATGGCATGACGGACAACGGTTTGTCTGTTTTTTGTCAGGTCCTGGGGCAGGCTGTTTATCAGCTGAGACTGGTTTTTTTGTTCCGGGAAAATTTGTTCAGGCGGGGTCACTCTTTTCTGGTGTTGTCGGGCACACCCCATAAATAATAAAAAGATAAGGGGACATATGATCGAAAGGTTTGATTTTTTCATATATTCGAGGTGTTTCTGTTATTTCCGGGGGGGGTGAAACAGGGATAGATTTCCTTTTTTGCTTACCCGGATAACCGGATACAGGGCTCCCACATCAAGCTTTGCGTCCAGGCGATATTCAAAACTCTGACGTTTCTGGTTTTTGGCAAGATCTGCAAAAAAACCAATGCTGTTGAAAAAATCCACCGATCCCTCCAATAAAATATCCCCTTCTCCATAGGCCTCAATCCTGGGTAATTTATTGGAAACCCCGGTTAAAAGTGTGTGACCTTCAAGGGCGATAGTATAAGAAATCCCCTTTAAATCAAGTGCACTTCGGTTGGGATTGACAATGTGAAGTCCGATTTCAAACCGGGGAACGATTCCCTTTCCCGGGATTGCATTAAAGGAGGTAATGCTGACTATCGGGGTTTCATAATCGGTCTTGAGTCCTGTGCAACCGGTCAGGTAAATTCCTAAAATCAGGATCGAAAACAGTTGAATAAAACGGGTCATATTCGTTTATCCCACTATATCAAGCAATGATCCCATGGTTTCTTCATAGGAATGTATGGTTTTGGCATTGGCCTCAAATCCGTGCTGGGCTGCAATCTGTTGTACCAGTTCTTCTGCAATATCGGTATTGGATAATTCCTTAAGAGATCCGTCGTTTTTTACCGGATCTTCAACAAGAGGTCCCGCAGAGGTACTTTTGGAGATGGTTGTGGTTACCTGTTTGTCTGTTCCCTCGGTGTTTAAAGCCCTGCTTGACTTGAAATCATCGGAAAGGGAATTGGCCACATTATTGGCACTGACAGACACCTGTCTGGAAAAAGCCTGCAATGCAGACACATTGTTTTGTATGGATAATGTCATCGGGCTCCCCCCAATAAAAAATTATTGATAACAAACACTTTTTAAGCAAGAAGTGTGCGCGATGCCTTAGTGGTTCCTGGGATCCTTCTTAATAGGCCAACGTATCATTATAACGGGATACGAGGTAATGCTTTATTGTAATTTATATACATTAATTGTCAACTTTTTTAACAAAAATTGTCAAAGAGATGATTGTCTTGGCAGCAATATTCGGTGGGCAAATATAAATCCGCCTGAAAATACCTTGTGCAAATTTTAGATTCTACTTTTAGATTCTACTGGGAATGTTAAATAATTGTTTCAAAACCAAGCTGTGTGATCATCTCTAAGTCATCCTCAAGACTTGCCCCTTGGGTTGTTAGGTAATTTCCGGTCATGATTCCGCTGGCACCTGCATGAAACATATAGGGCACCAGTTGCTTTAGATTCAAGTGCCGCCCGCCGCAGATGAAAATGTCCTTTTCCGGCAGTACATACCGGAACAAGGCGATTATTTTCAGGCATTTTAATGGTGTCAGGTCGGAAAGGCCTTCCATGCGTGTCCCGGGAATGGGAGATAAAAAGTTTAGGGGCACGGCATCAATATCCAGGCGTTTTAATTCAAGGGCCAGCTCCAGTACTTGACGGTTGGTTTCACCGATTCCGAATATCCCGCCGGAACAGATCTCGAACCCGGCTTTTTGAGCTCGTTTGATGGTGTCAACCCGGTCCTTGAAGGTGTGGGTGGTGCATGTTTTTTCAAAATGGCTTTCCGCAGTTTCAAGATTGTGATGATACCGGGTGACCCCGGCTTTTTTCAAGACGTCAAAATCTCGATCCTGGATGATCCCTAGGGAAGCACAATGGGACAGCCTTTTTTCTTCAAGGCTTGAAAATGCCTGGGCCACCAGATCCACTTCATCGGAACTCAACCCTTTGCCGCTGGTCACAACCGAATACCGGTTCACAGGTGTATCAGAAAGGCTTTTGGGGATCTGGGTGAGTTCTTCTTTTCCAAGAAGTCCGTAACTTTCGATTTGAGTCTGATGGAATGCGGACTGGGGACAAAACCCACAGTCTTCCGAGCATTTACCGGACTTTGCATTGCAGATGGTGCATAGATGAATCTTTTTCCCTTTATGGAAATTACGAATCAGGTCCGCCCCGGGCAAAAGATTAAAGACGGCTTCATCCGGTGTTTCGCAAATATCCTCCAGGGTTTTCAAATCAGGCGGGGAATCTGTAATGATTCCCTTGGCAATGGCCAGATAGTGTTCTGTATTCAATGACATTGGGTAAATTTCCATATTATCGTATTGACTTGTTGTCAGATTTTGGTTAACTAAATAATTTTTAAATGGTTAACGAAAATAGCATGGGTTGATATGAAACACAATATGGATCAGATAAAAACCTTTGACCGGGAGCATGTATGGCACCCCTACACTTCCATGACGCATCCCTTGAAAACCTATCCGGTTGAATCAGCCGAGGGCGTTTACATCAAGCT
>CAXHYW010000780.1:0-2541 GCA_964021475.1 uncultured Desulfobacteraceae bacterium
TTTTAACGGGACGGGTGAAGATCCTAGGGCGTTGTTGGGTAAATGACCTGACCCCTTGACGTAAAGGAAATTCCTTGCTGGGATTGAGTTCCGATCATGATGGACTCGACGATGGGAGGATTTGTCTGTTTTTCTGATGACCATTTGACGATAAAATTTGCCCCGGATCCACCTTCATCTTCCTTTGATTTAATAATGTATCGGGTGGATTCCAAGGACGACAGGTATATGGGTGTGTCCAGATACTGTTTGACCAGTTTTCCTTTGGTTCCGTAATAATCAACGGCGGTGAGGGTGATGGTGTGGACAGGATCTATATTGCGAATGCTTAAGGTAACAGTGAGCCGATAGGGATTGGCCTTGTTGCCGATATAAATATGAGAATACGCAGGAACATATAGGGTTTGTCCTTCTGATAATTTACCGATCTCATCGGCCTGAACCTGAAAGGCACCTGTGAAAATAAAAAAAAAGATCATTGCCCGCCATATATGTTTTTTTCCCATTAAATTTCTCCTGAATATTGGGTTGTGGATTTATCCTGATGATAAGGCCTGATGATAAGGATTGATACAATTAATGAAAATTTCTAACAGGTCTGTTGGATTAACACCAGTACTTTCTTAATTATCCTTTCAAAAGTGCAATGGTTGAATTTGAGCTAACCTGTACCACCACCGGACTGTTGTGTATACAATTAGCGGAACGGATTTGCCATTGAAACAGCCGGAGGCATGATAGGGAAAAAAATTACTCGTTCTTGAAATTTTTTATGGATATCAGCTTCATTGGCGCATGAAGGGTTTCTTCCATGATTTTTGTTAACTCATATTTTACAGCTGATGCAGACAGTGGGATAACCCGGATATCATCGATATGCCCTTTGATGCTGATGGGGATGGTGGTAATGGTCTGCATAAGTCTACCAACCAAGGGGATATATCCCAAAATATTTGTTATGGTTTTTTGGGGTGCGACCAGCAGGGTGAGATCGACTTGTTGATCAATAAGATCGATTTCACCGGTCCCGATCATTGTTAAATCATCCGCGTCCAATAAAAATTTTTCATACTGCATTTTTCCGTCCTGTAACGAGACCCGAGCTTGGAAATGTTTAAACCCCATGCCTTGCTTTGTCATTTTGTCAGCCGTTAGGCTGTTTGTTAGGACCTTTCTGGCATTGAGAAACCGAACGACGTTGAGCAGAATGATATCCTCATAGAAATGGCCATCGGAAATATCGATGTCAATCTGGCCGGTTGTGGATTTAAGAAGGTTCTTTATCCGGTCATTTCCCTTAATAACCCCTTTAACATTAAAGGTTCCATCGACTTTTATAGGCTTGTTGAGCAAACAATCTAAGGTTTCATTTAATTGTTTATCCTGAACCCTAGGTTTTAGGTTAAACTCGAGACCGTGCTGGGAAATCTTTATGGTGCCTGGGGTGGAAATACCGCACAGCTCGGTGTCCTTGAGGGTGATGTCCGCCATATTGGCAAGAATCTTGATATCTGCATTGAGGGGTTGGATCGTTAGCATCTTGGTTCTAACTTTGTGGGCTTTTAGCCGAATGTCTCCTGTGAGCTGAATGGGAAGAGACGGTCGGGCTTTCTCTTTATTGGGTGATTTGTCCAGGGTATCAAGATGGGCAACTATTTTTTCCAGATTTATCATATCAGCGGTTATGTCCAGATCCACCAGAAGTGATTCTGAGGTGCCAGGCGTTATCTTTCCTGATAACAGAAGATCTGTATCATTCCAGAAAAGGTCTGCGGACTCGATCGTTATGGCATCTTTTTCTCCCTTGACGGCAATTTTGTGGATAGACAAAGGAGGGGATAGGGGAATATCCAGGTTCTCGGCCTTAAGTTTCCCTTCTAAACGAATCTTGTATGGGGGGATCAGGTTCACGTGAGTCCGGGTATTGCCGGTAATCATACCATTGAGAGGGGAAGAGGTATGGAACAATCGGCCCAAAGTGGATTCATGGAGTATACCGTCAAAGGAGAGATCAAGTGACTTTTTTTTTCTTGAATCGGTAAGGTTGGAACGGGCAAGATCTGAACCGGAAATGTATGAACCCGCAAGCGTTGCCAGGGCGGTTTGATCCTGGATGGTCAGTTTTTTTAAAATCACTTCATCTGGGCTGATGCTAAAATCAGCAAACAATGCAATTCCATCCTGAAAATCAAGGGTTGCTTTAAGTGTTTTCTTCCCTTGATTGGAATAGTCAATTTGTGATGGCCCAAAAGATAGGGGCCGAAGTTTCAACCAATCTGGCAGGTCGGCATATTGTGAAAACCAGTCTGTGATTTTGGGTCCTGTTTGTCCTATAAAGGTCCAACTGGCGTCTGCATTAATCTTTTGAATATATTGTCGGTGAATACCCGATAGGGAAATTGACGCATCAAGCATGCTTACTTTTGCGTCCGTGTATTCAAGTGTTTGGGGAGTTGCAGTAAATTTTAAAAAGGCGATGTTCAAAGGACCAGGCTGGGCGGGAAGATTTTGGATGGTAAAATCTTCCACCTGGCCTGCAAT
>CAXHYW010000781.1:0-2539 GCA_964021475.1 uncultured Desulfobacteraceae bacterium
TTTTTGTCCAGGATCTGTGAGCTGGACAAAAACGGTATCCGCAAATATCTATCACGCCTTGTCCGGGCTAAAAAGAGCAAACGAACCATATCCAGACGGTTGTCGGCGCTTAAATCATTTTTTGATTTTTTGATCAGGGCAGGCCATCTTCAGATGAACCCGGCGGATAGCGTTCCTTTTCCAAAGCTTGAAAAAACGATTCCAAGATTTTTAAATATAGATGATCTGTTCCGGCTGTTGGATTCCATTAAAACTAAGAGTTGGGAGGATAAAAGAAATCTGGCCATGTTTGAAACATTTTATTCCACGGGCATGAGAATTTCGGAAATTCACGGTTTGGAAATGAATGATATTGACTTTAAAAATCAGATGATTAGAGTTTTCGGGAAAGGCAGCAAGGAGCGGGTGGTCCCGGTTGGGAAAAGGGCGCTTGATGCCATTGTTAACTATCGGGAGGCCATAAACTTTGTTGTTGCTCCGGTGTTTTTAAACAAGGCGTATTCACGGCTGAGTACCCGGTCCATCAGAAGGATACTGGCTAAAATCGTGGTTGACTGCGGGTTGAATGTTCCTGTTTCTCCCCACACACTGCGCCATTCCTTTGCAACCCATATGCTGGATTCCGGTGCCGATTTAAGGGGAATTCAGGAAATACTGGGCCATGCCAGCCTGTCAACCACCCAGATCTATACCCATGTGAGTATGGACCGATTGATGCAGGTTTATGACAAGGCACATCCAAGAAGTTAGAACAACAAGGAGTTATGAAAGTATGAGCATAGAAATTTTTCACGGTACCACCATTCTTGCGTTGCGCGGGAAGGATTCCGTTGTTGTGGCCGGAGACGGCCAGGTGACCCTGGGGAACATTGTGACAAAACACAAGGCCAAAAAGGTTCGACGAATATACAATGACAAGATTATTACCGGGTTTGCCGGGGCTACCGCCGATGCCCTGACACTTTCGGAAAAACTGGAAGAAAAACTGGAGCGGTATAACGGGAGTCTGACCCGGGCCTGTGTGGAATTGGCAAGGGACTGGCGAACCGATAAATATCTGCGTCGCCTTGAGGCCATGATGATTGCAGCGGACAAGGAAAATACCTATCTTTTGTCCGGGAACGGGGATGTGATTGAGCCAGATGACGGGGTTATCAGCATTGGCTCCGGTAGCACATCCGCCCAATCTGCCGCCATTGCCTTGATTGAAAATACAAAGTTGTCTCCCAGAAAAGTTGTTGAAAAGGCCATGAAAATAGCCGGGGACCTTTGTATATACACAAACCATCATGTTACCATTGAAGAAATCAGAAACGAGACCCCCATATGAAAGATTTAAAGCCCAAAGAAATTGTCACGGAGTTGGATAAATATATCATCGGTCAGAAAGATGCCAAAAAATCGGTGGCCATTGCCCTTCGAAACCGCTGGAGAAGACGCCAGCTGGACAAAGATCTCCAGGAAGAGATTGCCCCGAAAAATATTATTCTCATCGGACCCACCGGTGTGGGTAAAACTGAAATTGCCCGGCGGCTGGCCAATTTGACCGACTCTCCTTTTTATAAGGTGGAGGCGTCAAAATTCACCGAAGTCGGGTATGTGGGACGGGACGTGGAATCCATGATCCGGGATATTGTGGAATTAACGGTGAACAATCTTCGGGTAAAACAGCAGGATGCTGTCCAGGAGAAGGCCGCAAAGATGGCTGAAGAACGGGTGTTGGATATTCTTCTCCCGCCGTCACCGCCGAATTTTTCAATGCCCAATGGGTTGGGGCCAGAGGGATCGGATGGGCAAAGCCAGGATGAGATTATCGGAACAGATTCGGTTCCCACGGGATCCACCCGGGAAAAACTTCGTACCATGCTCCAAAAGGGGAAATTAGACGAAAGGAAGGTTGATCTGGATGTCGCGGCCCAATCCTCTCCCATGGTGGAGATTTTTTCCAATACCGGAATGGAGGAAATGGGCATCAACGTCAAGGATATGCTGGGAAATTTCATGCCGAAAAACACCAAGCGCCGCAAGGTTAGTGTGAAAGAGGCCATGAAGATTCTTACCCAGGAAGAAGCTGCCCATCTGGTGGATATGGAAAAGGTGAAAACCGATGCAGTTGAACTGGTGGAACAGTCCGGCATTATTTTTATCGATGAAATCGACAAGATAGCGGGCAAGGGACAAAGCCACGGGCCAGAGGTGTCCAAGGAAGGGGTTCAGCGGGATCTGTTGCCCATTGTGGAAGGCAGTTCGGTTCCCACAAAATATGGAACCGTCAAAACCGATCATATTTTGTTCATTGCGTCCGGAGCCTTTCATGTGTCAAAGCCCTCTGACCTGATCCCTGAACTCCAGGGGCGGTTTCCCATCCGGGTGGAACTAACCTCTCTGGGTGCCGATGACTTCACCCGGATTCTGACCGAACCCAAGAATGCACTGATACTCCAGTATATTGCCCTGCTAAGGACCGAAGGGGTGGTGATCTCATTTACCCAGGATGCAGTGGAGAAGATTGCCGACATTGCCGTGGAGGTCAATTCCA
>CAXHYW010000782.1:0-2535 GCA_964021475.1 uncultured Desulfobacteraceae bacterium
TGCATAAAAAAAACCATCAAAGATCAGCAATAAAGGGTGCGGAATGTATGTTATACCAGTATGCTTTCTTACATATTCATCTAAGGGGCACCATTTTCCATGATCATCTCGTATTCTTTTGCAGCCGCTGCAGATTGGTAAAAGTCCACGCAGCACTTTTACCTCTTTAAACAGTGTTTTTTTCTCAGCCAATGTCTTTTCAAGTTTTTTAATTAATCCAATCTGTTGTTGTTCTAAATTTTTTTGTTTATTTATTTCCCCTGTTATTCCAACATTTTTTAAATGTTTTCCATCTTCTTTGAGCAACCTCGCTCTAATTTCAACACCACTAAAGAGTACCATTTTTATGGATTAATTCGATTTCAACGGTCCGAACATTTTTTATGCCTTTTTCTAACCTTGGAATTTCTTCTGCTATCATTGCTGTAATTTCCTGAAGGGATTCGGGGGTAAGTCGATTCTCTATGGAAGAATTTAAATATTCCTTTACGTTGCACCCACTGATTTTTTTAATGGATTCAGTAACATATTCAAATTTCATTGTCTCAACATCTAACGCCCAGATAGCATCAATCAAATTGTCCGAAACGAATCGATGTTTTTTCTCCAATTCTTCGACTTACTTTTTAATATTATTTGGTATGAGGTAACCCCCTAACAAAAAAATGTTTGATTCCTTAAGATGCCTTTTTTTTATCTATCAATTCTCTAATGGCTGAAGCTAAATCATTTTTCAAAACAGGTTTCATCAAATACCTGCTCACTCCCATTTGTATAGCTTTCTCGTCATTCACCAACCCGCTGAAACCGGAACAAAGGATAGATGGAATGTCCTCCCGGACCTCATGAATTTTTTGAAGCAATTCAATCCCTGTCATTCCCGGCATTGTCATATCTGTTATGATCAAATCGAATTGATGAGGATTTTTTTGAAAATCGTTGAACGCATCAATCCCGTTCTGAAATGAATGAACTTTATAACCATATCCTTCTAAAATCATTTTGTAACAAAGCCTGATATCCTCTTCATCATCCACCATCATGATAGATTCATTTCCCTCAAATACGGAAGCCATATCATTCTTAATTTGTTTGTGGTTTGTCTCTTGTTCGGTTATCGGGAAATAGATATAGAAATTGGTCCCCTTATCAGGTGTGCTGCTCACCTCCAAAAAACCATCATGTTCTTCAACAATAGCATTAACAAGCGCCAGGCCTAATCCTGTCCCTTCTCCCGCTCTCCTAGTGGTGAAATAGGGATCAAATGCTTTTTCTAAAGTTTCGTTGTCCATACCATGCCCGGTGTCACTTACCTGAAGTTGAAGATATTTTCCCAAGGCTATATTTTTATCACCCTTGTGTTTTGGTTCAGATATCTCAATGTCTTTTAAAGAAACTTTTAAAATTCCTCCCTTATCCATCATGGCATGGTAGGCATTGGTGCACAAATTCATAACAATCTGGTGAATTTTTGTAGGGTCCGCTAAGATCATGCTTCTTGTACCGATTGTTTCTTTTATTTCGATGGTAGATGGTATTGAGGATCGCAATAGTTTAAGTGCTTCTTTTACCTGAAGATACGCTTTGATTGGGTGCTTCTCAGTTTCTTTTTGCCTGCTAAAAGTCAGAATTTGCTGAACCAGTGCTGTTGCCCTTTGTGCGCCCTTAACTATTTGTCCAATATACCGTTTTACTTTTTCAGACCCATCAAGGTTCATTTCAGCCAACTGGGCATATCCGAAAATACCGGATAAAATATTATTAAAATCATGGGCGATTCCACCGGCAAGCGTTCCAATGGCTTCCATTTTCTGGGATTGACGAAGTTGTGCTTCCACTCGCTGAACAGTCTCTTGGGCCTTGTTATATTCTGTCCTATCCCGTACGAAACCAACAATTCCGACAACCCGACCAGCTTTGTTATATTTTGGTTTTAACTTAAACTCACATATCGTATGATGTTCCAGAGCATCCGTATGGATCTTAAACTCCTGAGTAACTGTACTTTTTCCATTGAAAGCCTGTTGGAAGACTTGCTCTGCGCTTTGTTTATCGTTTGAACAAAAAATATCCAGACAGGTTTTACCAATCCATTTTTCACGGGTTTGTCCGATCAGCGTTTCAAAGGCCGTATTAAGGGACGTAAATTTGCCGTCTTCAGATACAGTAAAGATACCATCACTTGCGGTCTCAATAATTATGCGATAACGCTTCTCACTTACGACCAGTTCTTCTTCTGCTCTTTTTCTATCGGTTATATTTAAGGCTGAAAATGTGACACCCTTTGTAAAATCATTCAGGTCAACAGGCGTTGAACTCAAAGACACATCGATAATTTCACCATTCTTGCAGCGCCAGCAAGTCTCAATGGTTCCTGTCCCTTTTTTTTTAATCTGCCGATATTTCCTGCGTCCCACATCTTCAAACTCAACATCTGTGGGATATAAAATCCTGGAAGATTTCCCCAATAGTTCGTCTTGAGAATAACCGGTCATCTTACAAAGTTGCTGGTTTGCCTGGGTGATAATTCTATTA
>CAXHYW010000783.1:0-2532 GCA_964021475.1 uncultured Desulfobacteraceae bacterium
TACACATAGAGGCACACTCTTTCCCTACACGACGCTCTTCCGATCTGTCACAAAAGATGTTGCCGATTACCTAAAGCTTCCAAGGCACTCCCTTATACTTAAAAAGCTGGAATGGCTCGGCCTTTTTGGGGATGCAAAAATCAATATCGGCCATGCTTCTGTCTATGATATGTTTGCCCATATCCTTCAGAAAAAGCTTGTTTATGAGAAAGGAGAACAGGATCTTCTGGTCCAGCACCATGAATTTATTGCAAAATATCCCGATGGAAGAAAAGAAAAGATAATGTCCACAATGATAGATACTGGAATTTCTGAGGGTGACAGTGCCATGTCCAAAACAGTGGGACTGCCCGTTGCCATAGCAGCAAAAATGGTAGCCCAGGGCGAAATAAACCGTTGCGGGGTGATGATTCCCATTTACAAGGAAATCTATGAGCCCCTGCTTGCTGAGCTTAGGACCATGGATATTAAATTTGTGGAAACAAAGGAGACAATCTCTTAGGCATTACACGTTCTTTTCATGCCTAAGTTGCATAGGTTGCCTAAAAAACAGAACTGGCCGGCAGGTTTTTAAAACCTGTCGGCCCAGGCAAACAATTCAGGGGTGCCGCCGGTGTGCCAGAACAATACGGACTGATCTTTGGTGTAGACCTTTTTTCGAATCAGATCCAAAAGGCCGCCCATGGCCCGGGCCGTATAGACGGGTCCCAAAAGAATCCCTTCGGTTTGGGCCAGAAGCCCAATGGCATCGAACTCAAGATCCCCCGGCTTTGCATACCCTGCCCCCAGGTAATCACAGTTGAGTGAAAAATCGGCATCCC
This sequence comes from uncultured Desulfobacteraceae bacterium, assembly GCA_964021475.1. Lineage (GTDB taxonomy): Bacteria > Desulfobacterota > Desulfobacteria > Desulfobacterales > Desulfobacteraceae > NBML01. Next base: position 822 of record CAXHYW010000783.1, read on the forward strand.
CCAACCCCATTTCACAGCCTAGTCTTGTGGCGGTTTCATTGGCAATTTCGGTGAGAACAGGCAAAAAAGAATCCTCTCCCGTTTTGGTCTGATCAATGCTGATCCCCAGGATCTCACCGCTAAATCCGGTCAGTCTTGCCCCCAGGGTGAGCCCTGCCTGGGTGCCGCCGGAGCTGCTGGCAAAGACAATGGCAACTGGGTTAACCTCCATGGCGGAAAGCTGCGCCTGAAGCTCCACCATGGCATTCACATAGCCCACGGATCCGATGGCGTTGGAGCCCCCAACGGGGATGACAAAAGGGGTTTTTCCCCTGGCAGTGAGCGCTTCGGCCACCTGGTGCAGCGTTGCATCCCGGTTCTCTCGGTCACAAGAATGAACCCTGGCCTTGAAAATGGTATCCAACAACAAATTTCCGTTGGGAACCGAGGGTTTTGTTCCGTTTAACACCAGTTCACACGCCAAGCCCGCCTTGCAGGCGGCAGCGGCCGTAAGGCGACAATGATTGGATTGAATCCCGCCTGCAGTGACCAGGGTATCAGCCCCTTCTGCGATAGCCTGGCCCACCAGAAATTCCAGTTTTCTGGTTTTATTGCCCCCCATTCCTAAAGAAGTGAGATCATCCCGCTTCATATAAATGTCAGGCCCCTGGCATAATTTTGTCAGGGCTTTAAGTGGGTGAATGGGTGTTGGGAATTCAGCCAGATTGAATCGTGGCAATTTGTCCAGTTTCATAACGCCGCCTCTGGTGCTATTGGTAAATTGGAAGCCCTTTGGATCATAACAAAATTACAGGGTTCAACCGGTTGAAAAGAGATCTTACCGATTGATATCAAGAAAAAGAATCCGTGTAAAGACATCTTCAAATAAAAATAGTTTGGCAAGCGCAAACGAATAAAACAACCTGAAATATATAACAAAACCATCATCCTTATTAAAATCCAAATGGGAAGGCAGAGAACAAGAATCGTGTATAAATTATTTTATGAATATCAAAAATAATAATTGACTTTTATGGATAGATAAACTTATGTATACATTAATGTTTTTTAAAGGACGCCCAATGAGAAAAAAAAATCTGGAAGAATTTGCATACGACGCTATCATCAAGCTCATACTTGAAAATCATTTTAAACCTGGTGATTTCCTATTGGAAACGGAACTTGCGGATACGCTTGAAATCAGCAGGACTCCTGTCAGAAACGCCTTGGGGCAACTCGTTGCTGAAGGGTTCCTGGACAAGAAAAAGAAAAAAGGCTGCTATATTCCTTCTCCCACCCCCCAGGATGCCCGGCATGTTTTTTATGCAAGAGAGAATATAGAAGGCCTGACAGCCGCCTCAGCTGCACGGTATGCGGTAGACGAGGACATCCAATATCTCTATAAATTGATCGAGAAAGAAAAAAACGTAACAAATCCTGGAGAACAGGAAGGGAAAATGGCGTATCTGAAGATCAATGAAAAATTTCATTTAGGTATTGCCAGAATGAGTCGCAACAAATACCTGGAACAATATTGCAGACATAGTTTTTGGCGTTCCCACACATATATTTTCTTCTTTGACAGCGACTACACCGGATTAACTTCAGGCGAACAAAAGGTTGGCCCAAGTCAACATATTGAAATTACAAAGGCGATTGAAAATCGAAATGAAGAAAAAGAGATCGGAAGAGCGTCGTGTAGGGAAAGAGTGGTCCTCTATGTGTAGATCTC
>CAXHYW010000784.1:0-2530 GCA_964021475.1 uncultured Desulfobacteraceae bacterium
TATATCAGAAAAAAATCGTTCTGTCTATCACTTTATATGTCGCTGTAGTGATAAATAAAACCTAAATAAATGTTAATAAGGGTATAAAAATACTTTTCTATAAACCTTATTCGCAGGGTCCATAAGGAGGTATAGTTCTAATGAGAGTTCATGGTTTTGTTTTTTCATCCCAGCTTTTTTTCTGGATAACACTGGTAAATATCACCATCTGTCCCTTGCTTTTTGCTGGAGCATCAATGGTAAGCTTTGAGGGAACCTTTGAAAATCCGATTGTCGACAGCAAAATGAGCCAGGAAGAAGCGTTTGATGGCTTGGATGAAAAATGCCCAGCAGAAATCAGGAACCGGCAAAAACGGGTCACAGTCAAATATTTGGCATCTGATGAGAAGATACATCAAGGCCAGTTGGTTATTGATGGTGATCTTGAAAATGACATCAAAACAGTATTCGACACCGCATTAAAGGAAGGTTTTCCGATCCATTCACTTATTCCGATCTCTGATAAACGGTTTCGTAAGGAGGGGTGCTGGGATGATGACCTGTCAATGGAAGCCAACAACACCTCTGGTTTTAACTACCGGCAGGTTACAGGCGGTTCCAGGCTGTCAAAACATGCATACGGCAGGGCCATTGATATCAATCCCTTCCAGAATCCCTATATCAAAGGCAGTCTCATCCTCCCCAAAGGCGCTGTTTATAATCCGAAAACCGACGAGGGGGCGCTTACGGCCGATCATCCGGTTGTGCGAACTTTTCTACGGCTTGGATGGGAATGGGGGGGTAACTGGACAAGGTTAAAAGATTACCAGCATTTTGAGAAACCATTGTAATAGCAAACCCATAACATTTATAGCCAAATCACTTATGGATAAAGGCATCAAATGAATTTTTTCCAACAGCAGCAGTTAATGATCAGTGTTGAGAAAGAAGGCCCTGAAAAATTAGTCAAACAAACCTATCCTCTGCGGTTTGGTAAATATTCGGAAATCAAAACGTCGGATTTTGAGTTCTGTTTTAACCTGAACGGTGAAATTAAATCCATTCGTGGACTGAAATCTACCTGGCCTCACCCGGCAGAGCAATTTAAGCGGACGGCTGGAAACGATTGGGTTTATTATACGGTTGGCGATAAAAGCGGCGATGATGGCGTTATCTCCTGGATGGGGGAATATTATCTGCCCTGTTTACCATATCCCAGCAACCCGGTATGGGAAATTAAGTATTTTTCCAATCCCGTGGTGATGAGTGCCCTGGCAGGATGGTCCCAATTGTTTGCCAACCTGTATATGGCAAATTCAAAAGGGTTGTACCCCTATGCAAAGGATCTTATGGAACGGATACTGAAAAATGATGACCAGGTGCTTTATGAACGTTCCCAGCAGTTGAACAAGATTATCGGTGGCAGGATTTCGGTTCTTCCGCCTGATACGCGACACGTGGATTATGATGTCATTCCATTGACCATTGCCGATGGATGTCTTTACCATTGTGACTTTTGTTGTGTTAAAACAGATCAAAAATTTCAAAGGAGATCAAAGGAAAATATCCATGAACAGCTGGGGAGGTTGAAAGATCATTTTGGTGCCAATTTAATCAATTATCATGGGCTTTTCCTTGGGAATCATGATGCCCTTGCCGCAGGGGGGGATAAAATTTATTTTGCCGCCAAAGAAGCGTATCATGCCTTGGGGTTCAGGCAGCGCATGGATGAATTGCCTTTTTTATATTTGTTTGGCAGTGTGGGATCATTTATAGGAGCGGGTCAACCTTTGTTTGAACAATTGAATCGATTGCCTTTTTACACCTATATTAATATTGGATTTGAATCCATTGATCCAAAGACCCTTGCCCAGATCGGCAAGCCGATTACAGCAGAACAGGTAAAAGAAGCCTTTGAAAAAATGATAGAAATTAATGCGGCTTTTGATCGGGTTGAAGTCACCGGGAATTTCATCGCAGGAGATAATCTGTCGCCGGAACACGAAGATTCCCTGGCCCATCTTTTAAAACATGCCAATGTAAAAAGAAAATCAAAAGGTGCCATCTATTTATCCCCCTTAAAGGACAGTCCCAGGAAGAGAGAACTTTTGCCACGGTTTTACAAAATAAAAGAGGACAGCCAGCTGCCGGTATTTGTTTATCTGATTCAGCGATTGTAAATTTCAACCATAAAAATTACCCGAATAAAACTAAGTTTTGATGTTTCTCAGCTTGGATGATTTACCCCAGAAAAAAGGAAACAGAACAAGTGGAAAACTTTCAGCATTCCCTGACGGCTCATTTGGCTGTTAAAGGTTCAGCCAATTCTTCCCCATTGATCATTTTGATACTCCCTGCCATGGGGGCTCCCACAAGACTCTATCAATACCTTTATGAGGAGATCCAAACGTCAGGTTTAGGCGTCGCCATAATAATGCTCATGTTTCAGCTTCCATTGTCATTGCCGGTGGCAACGTCGGGTATCGTTCCTGGGCTGGTATGGAAATGTTAAAAACATTATTTGTGACCCAATTTTTTGGAATAATTGCAA
>CAXHYW010000785.1:0-2519 GCA_964021475.1 uncultured Desulfobacteraceae bacterium
GAGATTCTCCGGAGTGACTGGAGTTCAGACGTGTGCTCTTCCGATCTGCGCTTTCACCGGTGCTTAAAGCAACCGCATCGGCCGATTGGAAGCAGCCAATCACGGGAATTTCTTTCTGGATGAGATCGGCGATATCCCCTTGTCTATTCAGACCAAATTATTACGGGTTCTTGAGTCAGGCCAGTTTGAAAGGGTGGGGGATATTTCATCGATCAAAGTTGACGTACGCATCATCACTGCCACAAACAAGGATCTTGATGAGCTGATCGCCAAAAATGAATTTCGACAGGATCTGCTTTTCAGAATTAACGTTATCCCCATACACCTGCCGCCCTTGAGAGACCGGAAACAAGACATCCCTTTTTTGATCAATTCTTTTATTCACCGCCTAAATATAAAAACCGGTAAAACCATTACCGGAGTGAGCCATGATGCCATGGAAGCAATTATGGAATATCACTGGCCGGGCAATATCCGGGAGCTGATAAATGCCATGGAGTATTCGTTTGTTACCGCGGAAGGTCCTGTTATTGGGCTGGATCATTTACCCAAAAAAATAAATTTTCCCTCTCCTGTCAAGGCATTGCCAAAAAAGGAAGAACCCAATGAAAAACGTCAATTAATCCAGGCACTCAAACAGACAAATGGCAACCAGTCAAAGGCAGCCATACTTCTTAATATCAACAGGGTAACCGTCTGGAACCGCATGAAAAAATACGGAATAGACCTTAAAAAAGTCTTGTCTGTTTAAAATATCAGTCCCTGAAAATTTTAAGTCGCATTTTCCGTCCATCAATCATTGTATGGGTGCTACTTAATCTGAGTATTCCCACAAGGCCGTCGGCGTTAAGCTGGGTCCGTCCTCCTGAAGAACAGAAAATAATCCGTGCCTATCACCTGTTCAACGCACATGCATTAAACACCGAATACCTGATAGGATACGAGGGGAATCAGTTTGCCTATACCGGAAATATAGAAGCAGACATTTTAAGCATCACATCGGTTCATCCCATGCGGGAGGATGCGGTTTATGCTTATTTAAAGAAAGCAAAGGGTCATTTTTAAATTCATATAATGCATGGGAACAACATCAAAACAATCATCAACAAATGACAACCTCGCCGCATCACCATTAATAAAAATTATGTTATCCGATACATCTTTCTCCTTGGCTTTGTGCATCATACCGAGGGAAAAATCATATCCAACGGCCAAGATATCAGAAAATTGTTTCGCAAAAGCGAGCACAACAGACCCTGTACCACAACAGATATCCAACACCCTGGGGTGTGTTTTTTCTTCCAACTGAGCTGCGTCCACCAAAAATTTGCGTGTTTCTTCTCCATAATTATGGGAATGTAGTTTTATAAACAAATCGTAAAATGAGCAAAAACGTTATAATATTTTTGCCGACCCCGTATGTTTGACATGGTTTCAGGGATATCCTATGTTTTTAATTTTTTAACAGGTTCAATGATCCATTAACAATCCTTTAAACCGGTCCAGGGTGATGGAATATGACTGCATGGGAATCCCCATCCAATCACAAGAGTTAAGAAATTCTTCCGGTTTGTCTTCCATATATTGATCCATGAGTCCAATGCCGTCAAGAACAACGGCACCCCCGGTATGTCTGGGGAAATTCTCATTGGCAATGGCTTTGTCCCAGCCTTTGAACACCTGGGTTTGATATTTAACCCACCCCGGGGTCATGAACCACACCGGTTCTCCTCCGGATATTTCAGTTGAAATCTGCTTCATTTCCTCATCACTTGCAAGCATTCCCATGCAGTGACTGGCCTCAACTCTGGTAACATTCCCCCCTTGTTCCTCGATGATTGCTTTCATCAGACGGGTTGGATTATCAGGATTAACATAACAATACTTGCCCCCATAGACAACGATCACACCCGATGCCAACGACCTGGCTTTTTCTATCTGCTTTATGAGTTGGGTTTCAAGTTCCGGGATATCCTGGTGAAGTCCCGGAGTTGTATAAAAAATATGCTGGGTATCAAGAAATCCGACCTTTACAAGATGATTTATTTCAGGACTCATGGTTCCACAGGCCACTATTGCGATATCACTAAAGGATCTTTTTTCCACGGTAACCTCCTATATAATTAGAATGAATATAAAAACTGTATTTCAATCTTTATGCCAGGGAATGATCCTTTTCTATTTATTTTCATAACTATTTATAATTATATCACAAAACAACAGCGCCCCGGATGAAAAGCCGTTAATCTTATCCGTGATAAAATAAGGAACAATACTGTTTGTGCGCCGGGACAAAGGGCAGGAATGCTGTTTGACGCAAAAAAAATCCGGGGCAGCTACTGGCGGTATATAAGCTGCCCCGGACATTCCGGAGGTGGTTAGTCAGACTTTTGGAGGTAAGTTAAATGCCTTACATCTGATAACTGAAAAACCATACTTGCATAGTCTATGCCAGCACATTAATTGTTTCTGTAGATCGGAAGAGCGTCGTGTAGGGAAAGAGTGTGCCTCTATGTGTA
>CAXHYW010000786.1:0-2516 GCA_964021475.1 uncultured Desulfobacteraceae bacterium
AAATTCCCAAACCCGTATCGGCCACATGGATCATGGTACAATCACTTGTTTCATCAGCCCAGACCTCAACTTTACCCCCATTGGGGGTATACCGGATAGCATTGGAAATAAGGTTGGACAGAACCTCTTCCATATTGATCCTGTTTCCCATGATCTGGAAGGATTTTTCCATGGGTTTCCAGTTCAAATGAATGGATTTTTCATCTGCCTGACCCCGGTAAAGGCTTACATGATCTTTGATCAATTCTTCCAGGTTCAACTCTTCTCTTTCTTGATTAATGAGCCCGGATTCGATTTTGGACAGATCCAAAAGCTCTGTTGCCAATTCAGTCAGGGATTTTATTTTGGCAGAACTCCGGGTCAAAATTTCTCGTTGTTTTTCGGTCACCTCCCCTGCCAGACCATCTAAAACCACATTCAACTGCATGAGAACCGAGTTTAAGGGACTCTTGATTTCATGGGCCACCATGGAAACAAAATCCGATTTGAGCTGATCCTCTTTTTTCAGGGCGGTGATATCGTGGAAAACGGTCACCGTCCCCAGATTCCGGTTCAACCGGTCCCGGAAGGGAATACAGCGCACCCCGATGATCAGGTCATCTTTACCTTTCCCCATTGGCACACAGACTTCTTTTGTAATCTCAGAAAACATCTCCTTGGGCTGGGCAATGGCCGAGTCAATCATACTAAGAACAGTGGGTTCGTCAAAGACGTCGGACACCAGATTCCCCAGGACCGATTGTTTGTGACACCCCAGCATCTTTAAACAGGCCGGGTTGGCAAGGGCAATCCGCTTCTGGTGATCTGTGGTTAATACGCCGTCCCTCAGGGTATTGATCATCACCCGCATCCGGGATTTTTCCGTGGTAATGTCCTGGAGGTTCCGGATAAATTCAATGGCCTTGGAGATCACCATCCGAACCTCCTGGGGAGCAAAGGGTTTGGATAAGAAATCAAAGGCCCCTTTTTTCATGGTTTCAATGGAATGCTCCAGGGTGGCATATCCGGTGATGATAATGACCACGGTATCCGGATGCCTGGCCTTTAAGTCTGTGAGCACATCAAGACCTGACAAACCAGGCATCATCAGATCCAACAGCACAATATCATAGTGCTTCTCTTCAATCATCTTAAGCCCAACAATCCCGTTCTGGGCGACATCCACTTCACAGCCCTCTTCCGTGAGCAACCGTTGACACGCCTTTTGAATCCGTTCTTCGTCATCGATCACCAGCACACGTGGCTTAAAAAAAACATCTTTAACAATCTGCTTCAAAGAGACTTTAGGAACACTATTTTCAGATTCAGTTTTATTATTTTTTGATTCCACTATTTTTCCATTTTTCTGCCTTTATAGGCAATTATTATCAAATAAACCCAGCTCTACAAAAGAGAACTGCATATAGGCGGCCCTTCATCTTCCGGGACATACAAGGGAAACTCCAGAATAAAAGTGGTTCCCTTGGCACCTGTTTTTTTAACGCTTATTTTGCCACCATGCTCGTCTATGATACCATAAACAATGCTCAACCCAAGTCCCGTACTTTTCCCCACTTCCTTGGTTGTAAAAAACGGATCAAAGATCTTGGACAAATGTTCCATGGGGATTCCTGCCCCGGTGTCCTTAACCTCCAGAAAAACCTTTTTGTGAAGCTTGTCCTTATAGGTGTTCAGGGTGATTTTTCCGTTACCGTCCATGGCGTCTGCGGCATTAATGATCAAATTAATAATCACCTGGTTAAGCTTATTGGTATCGGCATTGAGCAGCATCATTTCATCGGCGAGATACCGGACAATTTTAATGTTTCGAAATTTTTTCTGATCCCGGACCAATTTCAGGCTCTGTGCCACAATCTCATTAATCTGAACAATGTTTTTGTTGGAATCCGCACTGCGACTGTATACCAAAAGGCTTTTAACTATATTTTTACATCGATTGGCATCTTCCACAATATAGCGCAGATCATCCATTGCCCCCTCATCCAGATCCTCTCTTTCCAGCAAAAGGCTGGCATAGAACAACACACCTGTTAGGGGATTATTGATTTCATGGGCCACACCTGCGGCAAGTTGTCCAAGTGAGGCCATTTTTTCAGATTGTGCCAATTGCTTCTGGGTAAACTTAAGTTCTTTTTCAACCTTAATCTTGTCTTTCAGGTCATTGTAAATGGCCATTGTGGCAGATTCTTCGCCCGTATCATCATAAATAATAGCCGCAGACATTTCCACCTCAATCTCCTGGCCCCGGGCGTTGACAATGGTGGTCCTGGGAATGATCAGCTTTCCTTTGCCTCCGATTTTTTCATTCCGGAGCATCTGCATAATTTCCTTGGCTTTACCCGGCGGGTAAAGCTGCTCTGTATGCGTAATCTTGCCCTCCCCCCCATTATAATCCCCAAACAATTCCTTTGCCACTGAATTCATCAATTCAATATTGCCCGCACGATCGGCGGCCACAATGGCGGAAGATCGGAAGAGCACACGTCTGAACTCCAGTCACTCCGGAGAATATCGTA
>CAXHYW010000787.1:0-2514 GCA_964021475.1 uncultured Desulfobacteraceae bacterium
CCGCTCCAAACTTTCGGCATCTCCGATGATCCGATCAATGTCATCAAAGGAAAGAATCTGTTGGTAAAACAGTTGGACAACTTGTTCAATATTATCAGTGACAATACCTTTTAAGCCCGACAAAAACTTGGCATCCTTATCATCAAAGGCAAGCAATTCCTTTCGCCGGGAGATTTCCTTGGGGGTAATCTTCATCTGCTCCATCAGGGTCTGATCTGTTCGCTTCATTTTTAACACCTTTTTAAGAAAAGAACCGGTATAATGTGACAATAAAGTAAGCCCCCTTACCCGGAGCTGACACCAATAACCAAATAGTATATCTTCCATTTTTGATTGTCATGGGAAAGCGTACCTTTAAAAAAAAAGTCTATCGATACTCAACCAGTTGGTCCACGGGATGACGGCGACGGGGGGTCTGTTCCCCTGCCCGATATCCAAATGCCACCAGCACCGCCACTTCAAACATCTTGGTATCAATTTCAAGAAGTGCTTCCACCGGATCTTTCTCAAACCCTTCCATGGGGCAGGAATCGATTCCCATGGATGCAGCTGTGGTCATCATATTGGCAAGCCCTATATAGCATTGTTTGGCACACCAGGCATAGGCATTCATCCTGGGAAAAACTTCCGTCTCCATGTGCGCCTTATATTTTCCCATATACGCCTTTGTGACATCTTCAGGCAATCCTCTTCTTAAAAAACTATTCAGAACATACTCAGAGGAAGGATCGATCAGGGAAGGCCTTGCCAGGATAACCACCACATGGCTGCTGTCGGTCACCTGGGCCTGGTCCCAGCAGGCAGGCCGAAGCCTTTGCCGGATATCATCGGAAGCCAGTACCAGAAACTTCCATGGCTCCATTCCAAAGGATGTAGGGGAGAGGCAGGCGGCTTCCAGTATGCTATCCAATTCTTGCCGGGGTATTTTTTTAGTGGGATCAAACTTTTTGCATGCGTGACGAAATTTTAATGCGTCAATAACCGGATTCATGGGCGTTTCCTTTTTCGGATGGTAATTAGAATTGCCTGGCGAAAAAATCTGTGAAGAGAAATCTATCCGCTTTTACCGCAACTATAATAAAGAAACCGTTGGAATAAAAGCAATTTCTTTACATATTTAGCACATGCTTTCTTGCTTGGGAGACCAAAAGGGTTTGTTTATCTTTTATATCCAATTTTTTTATGGTGAATTTTTGAATCATCTGGTAGTTTGAAAAAAATGAAATATTTTGGGTGGTCAATGAATATAAAAAAAATGAAATCGCTTTTTAAATTGCCCGGACAGGTTGAAAAAAGTGGCATTGTTTATTTTCGTCACCGGCTTTTGCATTTCCTGCTGTTGGGCTTTTCCATATTCGGGTTTATCGCCTATCTGCCCAGCATTTATTACTCTTTTGTTTACAAATTCTACAGTATTGCGTTCCTGGATACCCTCATTCTTGGGGCCGTTTTTTTATTGGCGATGAACCAGCGGATCTCCTTTTTCACCAAATCCCTGGGACTGCTCTCCCTGTTTTATCTCCTTGGAATAGGGCTGCTCATTTTTCTAGGTCCCAACGGGGCCGGTTTTTTATGGTTGCTCATGTTCTCCGTTATGACAGGGGTGCTTCTGGGGGTTCGGCCTGCGCTTATTTCCCTGGGGATCAATCTTATCACTCTTTTGGCACTGAGCCTGTTTGTCCACAACCAGGCCTTACCCTGGCAGCAGCTTAGGTTTGATCCATTGGCCGTCTGGATTGTCGTTGGAGCAAATTTTATTTGTATCAATGCGGTGGCCGCTATTTCCGTGGCCTTTCTCATCAATAAGATCAGCCAGATGGTCCAGGCCGAAAAAAATGGGCGTATCCAATTAGAGAATGAAATAAAGACCCGCATCCAGACCGAAAACAAAAACAAAGAACTGCTCAGTCAACTCTATCATTCTCAGAAAATGGAGGCCCTGGGCACTCTGGCAGGCGGGGTTGCACATGATTTCAATAATATTTTGGGCACCATCCTTGGCTATGCTGAACTATCCCTTATGGACATGGAGAAAACCCATCCAATGCATAAAAATCTTGAACACATCTGCCAGGCAAGCGATCGGGCCAAGCAAATTGTTCACCAGATTTTAACCTTCAGCAGACAGACCCCTTCCAACATGGAAGCATGTGATCTTCGCCAGATTATCCAGGAGTGTGTCAATTTTTTAAAGATTGGACTCCCCAACAGCATTGAGCTGATCACCGCCCTTCCGGATACCTCGCTTCAGGTTTTCGCGGACAAGACTAAAATTTTCCAGGCCATCATGAATCTGCTGACCAATGGCATGCACGCCATTGAGTTGGACAATGACAAGAAAATGGGAAGGATTTCCCTTGGGACCCAATTTTTGTCCATTGATCAGGATACCAAAGGTTTTATGTCCCTAAAACCCGGGCGATATATCCAACTTACCATAGAAGACACGGGTTGCGGCATCCAGAAACAAGAAATCTCCAAAATTTTTGACCCCTATTTTACCACCAAAAAAAT
>CAXHYW010000788.1:0-2505 GCA_964021475.1 uncultured Desulfobacteraceae bacterium
CTACACATAGGGGCACACTCTTTCCCTACACGACGCTCTTCCGATCTCCGTCATCCCTGGCAGATCCCGAGGCGGTAAGCCTGCCTGATCAGGGGGGGTACACATAGTTGATATTTTATCTGATATCGAGCGGTGCTACATGGCCCTGGCTGTCAAACAGGCCAAGGGCAATGAAAGCCGGGCCACCAAATTATTGAACATGAACCACCATACCTTCCGGTATCGATGGAAAAAACTGCGGGATTCCTAAAATGTAAAAACTTTGACTTGATCTGACAAGAGATGTCAATTTCGCTCCGAGAATCTTAACCGCATCTCTACAATATTAGGGGAGGACCACCTGGTACCCTATGATAACTAGCACACCTCTTTTTTTTCTTGGCGGATATTTATGGGATTCTCAAATGGTAAAAACCTTAAACCCAACAATTATAATTGCGCTCCTATACCAATCGGTTATCGCGGCAGCTTTTGGGTTTCTCGCCTTGAATAACCTGCTCCAAAAATTTGGAGCAACCGCCTTGCATTCCTTTGTTTTTTTAATGCCACTGTCCGGGGTCTTTTTCAGTGTGGTTCTGTTGGGGGAGTCTCTAAGCATATACCTGGTCCTTTCAATAATGATGATTATTTCAGGACTTTTCATAGTAAATATCAAGATTGGATAGGGTAAGCATCTACGGGTGATGCAATTGGTACAGTGTCAGCAGACTTTCCTTTTTCAATTGTCCTTTTAATGCTGGACAGGGCCGGTTTTACCGTTTGGCTTCGAAGTTGTATTTGCTGGGAAAGCTAGCAGGATATGAGTTAAAGCAACGGCGGACGTCGCAGTGGACGTCTTCAACGCAGTCGAGATAGAACCAGGTGCTCGTCCTCGGTGGAACCCGGTCAGGAAGACCTTTTGTCAGTTTGCCTTCCAGGTGGAGAGTTGGGATTAAAGCTAAATTAAATCTATTTACCACCGACAGTATTGCTGAATCACCTGAGGGACCGACGTCTTCGAATTTAAACCTCTCAAAAAAAGCTAAGATTTAGAGGGTTTATGACGTATTTCCGGCCGAATTGTACGGTAAATGAACCCAACCCGTTGCTATATTGGTCCGTTAAAGAAAGCCTGACGTTTGTCGGGTTTCCGGCCTCGCAGTGGCGCAGTAACCTCCCAGATGTTGATTTGAAGCATCCCTTAGCCCGTGCATCAAAAATTCCCAAGACCGCGACCGCCATAAAGATGATCATAATCGTCATGAACCGTTTCATCATGTCAACCTCCTTTTTCATAGTCATACGTATTTTCCATTCATTTTGATCCAATAAAAGCATCAGTGATAAATCCCAAAGATTAACTTATAGCACCGTATGATTGTTCCCAACAAGGGAGTTACAGGTAATTTTTCCGGATGATTTTACTAAAAGTACAAGGGTGATTTATCCCGGGGTAAATTGGAATACACTGCAGTTGCCTGAATTTCTAAATTAGTAATGTCGATGCTTCCAGACACAGGCTCCTTTCATCAAATGGGCTGAATAGTTACACCGGCGAGTGGTCTGAAAAATCTCATATCAAATTCCCAGCAGTTTTGTGATCTGACTCTCCATGTAGTAAAATAAATTGACACTTTAACAGACATTTATATAGCATGTTTAAAAGACTAATAAATGGACTGTTCATTATACAAGGGGGCGAACTATGATTACAGTGAAGGAGAACACAACCCTGGTTGGTGTTTCAGAGCTGAGAACTGGAATTGATAAGGTACTTGAGAAGGCTCAGGAAGGAATAGTGATTATCGAGAAGAGACGAAAACCACAAGCTGTCTTGATTTCCAACGAAGAATATGAACATATCCAGGAAATCATGGAAATGGCAGAAGACTGTGTTCTTGGTTATCTTGCTAAAGAGCGTTTTGAAAATAGTAATGAGGGAGATTACGTCGATTTGGAAACACTTCTCAAGTAAATGACCATGTGGAAAGTAAACGTTCACCGTTTGGTAATCGACGAAGATTTCAAGAAAATCAGTGCACATGACCGGTCAGTCATTCTTAAAACAATTCGAAAAAAACTCAGCACTGCGCCAGACAAATACGGTTCTCCTCTCAGGCACGATTTAAAAGGATTTCGAAAGCTCAAGATATCTGATTATCGGGTTGTATATAAAATAGAGAAAACAGAAATCAAAGTCTATGTCGTAAAAGTCGGACTCCGAAAAGACGACAAGGCTTATAAGGAAATAATGCAACGTTTAAAAAAGATTTGACCTTAAAAATCAACGAGAACTCTATAGCCAAATCTTCTCACATCAACCTGATGACACCCCTCCACCATTCCCCCCCAATACCTTCCATTGCAATCACTTCATTTACTGCAACTATTAATATTTTTACTTGAATATTCGTTCTTCCCGGAAGTTCACATAAGAGGGATATTTATTACCCAGCAATGGGCTATGCCCCGGCTTTGGAAGATCGGAAGAGCGTCGTGTAGGGAAAGAGTGTGCCTCTATGTGTA
>CAXHYW010000789.1:0-2501 GCA_964021475.1 uncultured Desulfobacteraceae bacterium
ATTTTGGTATTTTTTATAAAGGGTTACAAAACGGACTATTACTCTGTCAATTAAGGTTCGCATCCTTATCACCCAACCATTTAACAGCAACGGGTTTTCAGCTATTTGGTTGAAAGCCTTTTTTTGTTTTCAGCGACTTTTGATTGAGCTTCATCGGAATTGAGTGTTTGAGTTCAGGGTGATGTGACGCTTTGAACCCACGAACCGTTTTTCCCAGTAAGGATCATCCAAGCTTGAAAACATGATTCCACTGCTGCTACTGGCATGAATAAACTGCCAGTCCGAAACGTACATGCCGACATGATTGATTCCTTTTTTTTTATTATTGGAAAAAAAGACCAAATCACCCGATTGCATCTCTGTGTTATTAATTTTCTGGAACCGTGAAGAACTAAATTGGGCACGGACACTATAGGGCAACTCTATATTGTAAAATCTTTTATAGATGATCCGGACAAAGCTTGAACAATCCATACCTTTTTTTGATGCCCCCCCTCTGCGATAGGGAATGCCAAGGTATTCTTTGACTTTGTATTCAAACTGCTCTTCTGTAATATTGACAGCGGCCAATGGAGAACTGGAATGCCGTTCCATGCCGAATGCATGGGAACTTGCTAGGGTAATCATGACGCAACAAATAATCCAAATAAAACGCTTTGAAAATAAAGCGCTTTGGATCCGTCTGTATAATTGACTCGTTATCACAGGCCTCACTTTTTGCTTGTAATAGTCATGGGAACAGCTGCTCCTGTTGTAATTGAGATATCATGGAAAAATAGACTAATTAATATATCCTTGTCAATCCCCATGCAAAAAACGGTTTAGCCCGGATCAGCCGATATATATCTTTATCCTGGAAATTAAGGTCATCGGCATCGGAATAGGTATTAGATTTACCAGTTCCATTCTGATCAACTTATTTTATCTGCGGTCCTAAAATTATCGGGCACCTGGGACCTCTTTCGAAAGGTATGGATAAGATACAAGGCCGATCCCAAACCTGTGATCAGGAAGAAAACAGCCCCCATACCAAGGGCTTCTGGCAGACCGGACCTATCCGCCTGCCAGCCCAGAAAAGGCCCCAATAGGGCAAAGGCCAGCCGGATGACGAGGCTGCGGATGGATAGCACCGTGGCCCTGATGGATGAAGGGGTGATCTCGTTTATCTGGTTTTTTAGAACCGGTGTGGCAATTCCCCGGATGATATAAAAGAAAATCAAAACAATAATCCCCCACAGGCTTTGAAAAAGTCCCAGGGAAAAATAGCCTAGGGCAATACCCAGGGCAATCAACACAATGGTGGTCTCCCGACCCAGCCAACTTTCCACCCGGTGGGCCTGGATGGACATGAATCCTGTGGTCAGATTTAAAATGGGAATCACAACCCCGTAAAGGGCCAAGGGCAAGGCTAAAAAATCAAAATAGGGCTGTACAAACCAGGCCATGGTCAATGTGGCGGTTCCAATCACCGACGAATAAATGATGATGGATTGCAATCTTTGGTGCTCCACCATGGCAAACCGGATTATCTTAAAGATCTCTTTAAAACCGGCACGGCCCCGGACCCCTTGTTGCCCCGGCTCAACCAATGTCAGGGCTGCAGGGATCGCGGTAAAGGCAATCAATGTCTGGAAATAAAAGGGCGTCCGAAGGCCCAGGATGGCGATGAGAACTCCCAGAGGGGCTGCCACGGCTTCCGCAAAATTACCCGCCGAAATCAACCGTCCTTCGATCTTCAGATAGTCTTTTTCTTTTTTTGCCTGCTGGAGGGTATCATAGAGCAGGGCTGAATCCGACCCGGAGATAAAACTCATGCCAATGCCCAGGAGAACCTCGCAGATCAGAAAGCCCCAGAATTCTGTGGAGACACAATAAAGGGCAAAGCCCACAAATCCGAGAACACTTCCCAGAACCAGGGAGGATTTTCTTCCCCAGATATCACCGAAATATCCCGACGGCACCTCGAAAATAACAATGGCAAACGAATAGATCGCCTTGAGCAAAAAAAGATCCTGGGTGGCAAGTCCATTCTCCTTGTAAAACAAAAACACAATGGGCATGGTCAGCATGAGCCACTTGGACAGCTTGATGATATAAAGCCGGATAATGTTGGATTGAACTTGCCCCATGGTGTCTTCCTATCTGTAAAAAAACTTGGAGATTAGCAGATTACATGGGGAAGGTCCATACCCGGAAAAATTTTTCCGTCTATGCGTTAACGGGAAATCATCAATCCCAAGGCCTATAGTCAATCAATTGCAGGTTTAAATCCTTTTTTTGCCCGAGGACCGCCACAGGAATCAAGCTTTTCTTGAAACCCATGCGGGAAAATGATAGTTTCCTTACATCCGATCTTAATCGCCTCTTATATAATGAGAAACTGAAGATGAGAAACTGAATAAAGGAAACCCGATTTCATGAACCCAGATCCCATGAACCCAGATCCCATGAACCCAGATCCCATGAACCAGGTCATTGACCTAATATCCCGCCACAGGTCT
>CAXHYW010000790.1:0-2499 GCA_964021475.1 uncultured Desulfobacteraceae bacterium
CGAAAAATAAAGGGGGATACCGCTAAATACTATTTCCAGGTAGCCCAGGATGAAGAAATTTATGAAAAAACCCGACAAAATGAAGAGAAAAAAAATAAAGAGATTGAACTGTTTGTCACACGGTTCAGGGCAAAGGCAAGGCTTGCCAACATGGTGCAATCCAGAGTCAAGACCCTTGCAAAAAATCAGTCTAAGGAAAAGCTGGCCCAGTTAAAAAATCTGGAGTTTTCCTTTCGCTATCTTCCCTTTGGAGGAAAGCAGTTGCTGATAGCTGAGAATCTTAGTTTCTCATGGAATCAAAACACCCCTTTGATAAAAGATTTTTCCCTCACTATTTATCCCGAGGACCGAATTGCCATTATCGGCAAAAATGGCAAAGGAAAAACCACTCTGCTCAAATTGCTCAACCAGAATCTTGATCCAAAAAAGGGCACGGTAATGGTGAACCCTGGTGTCTCCAAAGGGTATTTTGAACAAACCAATGTGCAGTCTTTAAATGATAATTTTACCATTGAAGATGAACTGATTAATTCCCAACCGGATTTTGATCGCCAGGCTGCTAGAAATATCTGCGGATCCATGATGTTTGAAAAGGATGCGGCCTTAAAAAAAATATCAGTGCTTTCCGGGGGTGAAAAATCACGGGTCATGCTGGGAAAACTTCTTATCAGTCCCATAAACCTGGTGCTTCTGGACGAACCCACCAACCATCTTGACATTGAGGCCTGTGATGCCTTTGTGGGCGCCCTGAACTATTTTGAGGGTGCGGTCATTCTGGTGACCCATAATGAATTATTTCTCCATGCCCTTGCTAACCGGTTGGTGGTTTTTAAAAAGGATGGCATATCCATTTTTGAAGGCAGTTATCAGGAATTTTTGGACAAAGAGGGCTGGGAAGATGAGGAAAAGGTGGTCGCGATCCAAAAACCCCAGAGTTCCACCTTGTCAAAAAAAGAACTGCGACAGAAAAAATCGGAAATAGTAGCTGGCCGCTCCAAGGTGATTAATCCGATTCAAAAGGCAATTTCGCGTATTGAAGATACCATAGAAGACAAGGAGACCCACACTCAGAACGTGAATGAGCAACTGCTTATCGCTTCTCAGGATCAGGACGGTCCCAGGATTGCCACCCTGGCAAAGGAACTGGCATCCCTTGGAAAAGAGGTCGAATCTTTGTTTGATGAACTTGAAAAACAGATGGACGAAATGGAATTTAAAAACAAACGCTTTGAAAAAGAACTTATTGCATTGGAAAGGGGTTAATTTAAGATGGACAAAAAAACATTTACATTTTACTATGGACTTGTATTGATCGCTGTTGGGTTGGGGGTTTTTTACCGCATACCACAGGTGATGCCCCGGGTTGCCGCCATAGAATTTTTTAGCGAAAAATTAATGATCGTAAAATTTTGCTTCTACGTGTTAGGGTCCCTTCTGATTCTGGCAGGCGGTATTCGGGTTTTTAAAAATTTTAAAAAATAACACTAACAACAAATGAAAAAATCATTGGATAAGGTGAATGGCAAAATCAGCTTCCAGCCTCAAATCGACCATTAAAGATCAGTCAGGTGCCGGCAAGACCAAAATAGGTGAAATCCTTTCAAAGGAAGGCCAGATCACCAGCATGCAACTCACCGAAGCCCTTAATGTTCATAAGAAAACCAATGAACGATTGAGCAGTATTCTTTTGAACAAGGGCTATATTGATCCTGACACCATCATCAATGTTCTGGGACGAATCTACAACTATAATGTTGTCAGATTTTCTGATATCAAACCAGATCCGGTGGTCTTAAAACTTCTTCCCTTTGAAATGGCCAAAGATCATCTGGTGTTTCCGTTAACATTATCCGGGGATGATCTGTCCATCACCATGGCAGAACCGACAGACACCGCGCTCGTTGAGGAACTTCATAAAAAAACCCAAAAAAATATCAAGGTGTTTGTCTCAACTGAAAATGATATCATCCAGGCCTATCGGGATTTTTACCAGATCAGCGACGAGGACTATAAAGGGTTTCTTCATTTTGAAGAGAATGTAGATGATGACGAGCCCATCACCTCTGTGGAAGACTTTGGTTCCCTTGTTTCAGAAGCCGCCGGGGAATTGGAAGTCGGGTTTGAAGAGGAGGAATACCAGGATCAGTTCATGGCTTCTGATGCCCCCATCATCAAGCTTGTGAACGGGATATTGACCAAGGCGATCAACGACGGTGTCTCCGATATCCACATCGAACCCTTTGAAAAATCACTCCAGGTCAGGTACCGGCTGGATGGTGGCATGTACAAGGCCATGAACCTGCCCGTCAGTATTAAAAATGCTGTTATTTCCCGAATCAAAATTTTGGCTGAACTGGATATCGCAGAAAGAAGGGTTCCCCAGGATGGCCGGATAAAATTACGGCTTGGAAAGAAAAAATCCATTGATTTCCGGGTTTCCAGTTTGCCCACCCTGTTCGGGGAAAGCATTGTTATGCGTATCCTGGACCAGAGTGCCCT
>CAXHYW010000791.1:0-2498 GCA_964021475.1 uncultured Desulfobacteraceae bacterium
AAAAGCGTTCGTCCCCAATTACAGCGGCGGGCCCGTCCCTGATTTTCACAGGTGTTCCCTATTAAGCATTTTCATGCACCTGAACTGATATGTTCTTAGGTTGAAAAAAAATTAAAGTCAACATTAATTTTGAAAGCCGGAGTGATCATTTTTTATGGGTGGTCGGAAATATCGGTAAAACTTGTAAAGATCTCCCTTTGGAGGCGATTTACCGCATTGCCAAAACGATCTCTGGGCCTGGGCAGGTTAATTGGATATTCTGCATGAATTCTGCCCGGGGATGGTGATAAAATGACGATTCTGTCGGCAAGACAGATCGCCTCCTCAATACAGTGGGTGACAAAAACCACTGTTTTGGGATGGGCGGCCCAGATAGCCTGAAGTTCTTGATCAAGGCGATATTTGCTTAAAGCATCCAGAGCGCCAAAGGGTTCATCCATGAGAAGAATGGCCGGATCAAGGGCAAGAATCCGGGCAATGGCTGTCTTTTGTTTCATCCCTCCGGAAAGTTCATGGGGCATGGCATTTTCAAATTTTCCAAGACCGACAAGAGAAAGATAATAACGTGCAAGCCTAATTCTCTCCTCTCTGGGTATGGGCCTGTGATCAAGGCCAAAGGTGATATTCTCCAGGACCGTGAGCCAGGGGTAGAGACTGGGTTCCTGGAAGACAACACACCGGTCCGGTCCTGGGCCAAGTATAGGCTTTCCAGCCATGAGGACTTCTCCTGTGGTTGGAAATTCAAAGCCGGCAAAGATATTGAGCAGCGTAGTTTTGCCGCACCCACTGGGGCCGATCACACAGACAAATTCATTTTCAAAGATGGCAAGGTTTAATGCCCCAAGCGCAAGGGTCTCATGGCTCATGACATGATTTTTAAAACGCTTGGCCACGTTCCGGCATTCCAGGATCGGTTCAGTTCTCATTGCGACGCATCCCTCCGATTCGTTCTGCTGCCCGGTTTTCAATCACTGAGAAGATGCCTTTTTCTATCACAAGGCCCATAATGGTTATAAGCCCGATGCAGACAAACGAGGCTTCGAAATCAAGTGACCACCGGGCTTGAATCAATGAGTACCCAAGTCTCTGGCTCACACCGGCGATCATTTCAGCGGCAATGAGAACTCTCCACCCATTTGCAAGACCAATTCTGAGCCCGTTTATGACGGGCATGACGGCACAGGGCATCATGACTTTAAAAAAACGTTTCAAGGGAGGGACTCCCATCATCATTGCGGTTCGAATATAGAGGGGGGGCACGTTGCGAATACCGCTTGTCGTATTAATAACCACCGGCGGCAGGGCCGACACAACGATCATAAAAAAGGTGGAGCCCTCGCCGATACCAAACAAGAGAAGAGCGATTGGAATCCAGGCAAGTCCCGGAATCAGCTGGAGAACGTAAATTAACGGCATGGCAATATCATAGGCCCGCCGGGATACCCCTAAAAGTCCACCAATCCCAATGCCTACAAAGGCTGCGCAGGAATACCCGGCAAACCACCGGAACAAACTTTTGCCCAAATGCTCTGCAATGGAGGCATCGTAAAGCAACTGGCCCGAGGCGAGCTGAATAAAACGGGAATAGACATCCATGGGGCCTGGAAATAATTTTCCAGAAACCTGTGTCGCCCACAGGGAGACGGTCATCCAGATGCCGAAAAACAGGATAAGTGTACACAGACGATTCATCCATGGATGCCATTTTTTGTCAATTCGATGGGGTTTCATATATCAGTGTTCAAAATTTATTATGGCCCGGATTTGTAACGAATGGCTGTAAAATCCGGCATCTGTGAAATTTTGCCAGCCGTTAATAGAAATTTTGCCGTGGTCTCAAGGCTCTCCAGGGTTTCAGGGCCAAGGCCCACGGTATAGTAATGATTGGCCATGGCAGCCTCAATTACGTCTATATTCAACCCTGAAATCCTTGAAAGGATCTTTGCCGTTTCTCCAGGGTTTTCCCTTACAAATAGTGCAGCTTGTGCCAGGGCCTTAAAAAACCGGTCTGTCATGCCTGGATTTTTCTCTATAAATTTGACATTTCCTAGCATGCAGATGGGGTAGGTATTGCCCAGATCACCCAAAGAGACAAAATCCCTGCCCAGCTGTTTTGAGACGGCCAAAGACGGGGTTGGCTCGCTGGCAACAATGGCATCAAGTTCGCCGACTGCCAAGGCGGTAAGCTGGAGGGAAGGTGCCATATCAATCAAGGCGTCTTTCAGGTCCAGGCCATATTTTTTGGTAAATAGCATCAAGCCGCCATGGGTGGAGGTTCCGAATTTGACCCCGATTTTTTTTCCGACAAGATCCTTGGGGTATTGGATTTTGGAATCAATTCCCACTACTATTCGATGGCGTTTCTCTCCCCCCCCGTGGCTGGTTAAGAGCTTAAACCTGTCCCCATGGCGGGAAAGAGCAATGATGGCGGCGGTGTCTCCCATGGTTCCAATGACAGCATCTCCATATATCAGTGATTCCGTGCATTCAGGCCCGCT
>CAXHYW010000792.1:0-2498 GCA_964021475.1 uncultured Desulfobacteraceae bacterium
CACCTTGATACCAACAAACTTTATAGATAGTTTACCCTGGAGTGTCAAATTATTTGTTTTTGGTTCTCTTTTAAGTTGCCCTTGAATTTTGTTGAGGAACAGACTAATATTTTGCGGTATGGGAATTGCTACATGACCAGAGATAAAAAAAATCAGAAGATCGCTCCCTACAGGATCTGGGGGGAGAACCTTGATGTTGAGGCTGTCCGGCAGATGGACGATGCCTGTTCCCTTCCCATATCCATAAAGGGGGCGTTAATGCCGGATGCACACAAAGGCTATGGGCTTCCCATCGGTGGCGTTCTCGCGGTTGACGGTGCGGTCATTCCCTATGCCGTTGGCGTGGATATCGGCTGTCGAGTTAAAATGAGCATTCTTGATCTTCCCTTCAAGGAGTATGAAAAGCGCAGGGATATATTTAAAATTGCCCTGGAAACCAAAACCTGTTTTGGTGTTGGCCAAACATTCACCCGGCCTAAAAACCATGGGGTTATGGATGAAGATTGGTCATTTAGCCAAAAGGTCGGATCATTAAAGGATAAGGCATGGAAACAACTGGGATCCTCGGGCTCGGGGAACCATTTTGCCGAATTTGGACGCCTGATGCTTGAAAACAATGATCTGGGTCTTGAAAAAGGTGAATATCTGGCATTATTAACCCACAGCGGAAGCAGGGGGGCAGGGGCTGATATTGCCAAATATTACAGCGCTTTGGCGAAAAAACTTCACCCGGAACTTCCAAAGGATATAAACAATCTGGCCTGGCTGGATCTTAAACGTTCAGAAGGCCTTGAATACTGGCTTGCAATGGAACTTATGGGAAAATATTCTGCTGCAAACCATGATATTATCCATCAAGGTGTATTGAACCATTTAAGCGCAAGCTCTGTCCTGACCCTTGAAAATCATCACAATTTTGCATGGAAAGCACAAATGGGACCCCGGCAGGTTATTGTACACCGAAAAGGGGCAACACCCGCAGACAAAGGTGTTTTAGGTGTTATCCCCGGATCAATGGCATCGCCTACCTTTATTGTGAGGGGACTTGGAAATGATGCATCTTTGTGTTCGGCAGCCCATGGCGCTGGAAGAAGAATGAGCCGCACTGCCGCCATAAAAAAATTTAATTGGTCTGATATCACCCCATTGCTTGTCAAAAAAGGGGTAACGCTTATCTCAGCAGGAATTGACGAAGCACCCATGGCATACAAGTCAATTGAAGAGGTGATGGATCAACAAAAAGATCTTGTCCAAATCATGGCAAGGTTTGACCCGAAACTTGTTAAAATGGCTCCGCCTGGCAGGCCTGGAAGAAAAAGGAAGCGGAATAGAAGATGACAGATGCGGATTACAAGGAGCTGACCGATTTTTTTGATGACTATTCCTCGCAATTTATCAACCGGGCAGCCAATGCCCATCCCCATGTGACCAAAAAAGCCCATACGGCCCGGGTGGTTGAAAATATGGTTTTTCTGGGAGAAAAGCTGGCGCTTTCCCCTGAAAGGATGCGGGTGGCAAAGGTGGCTGCTCTGCTCCATGATATCGGGCGGTTCAGGCAATTTGAGACCTATGGTACCTTTTTGGATTCAGCATCCAAAAATCACGGAACCCTGGGGGTGGGGGTGATTCGGGAACAAAGGCTTCTGGCATCCTGGCCAAAGCCCGAAAAAAGACAGATTCTCCGGTCTGTTGCCCTGCATAATTCCTTTCACCTGCCCCGGGGGATGGATACGGACACCCTCTTCTTGACCCGGTTGTTGCGGGATGCAGACAAGCTGGATATTTTTCATGTGGTCATCCAAAAATACCTTGGGGTAAATCCTTCGGAAAACGGGTATCTTACCTACAACCTTGTGGATGACGGCCTGATTTCCAAGTCTCTTGTGGACCGGATTCTAAAAAAGGAATTGATTGACAACCAGCAAGTCCGTTCTGTGAATGATTTGAAATTGTTCCAGATAAGCTGGCTGTTTGACCTGAATTTTAAACCAGCGGTAAGGCAAGTGAAGGACCTTGACTATATTTCCCTGATCCTCTCCACCCTTCCAAAGTCCGATCTTCTGACCTCAGTGGGTGATTTTATGAAGGATTATTTGGTAAAGAAGACAGGGGAGAGGCCTTGAAAAATTACTCTTTGAAAATCAATGATACCGTTTGAATAATTGAATCTATTTGCCGTAAATTAAAATGAAATATAAAATAATAAACGTCCCCCAAATTAATGTGTGTTATTTTGAAACTCAACTAACGACTTCTCATCAAAATAATTTTTCTATTATTTCTGGTCATTGGAAAAAGTTCAATACGCTCATCAGGATAAACGGAATTAAGCTTGATGCTAAGTGGGAAAAATTTGGGATAACCATAAAAACCGAAAATCAATACTTTTATCGATGCGCATTCTATTCAGAGAACCGCATCCCTCAATTTGAACCTGCATATATTCCTGCTGGAAGTTATGCAAAATTTATTCATACTGGTCCAGTATATTTACTAAG
>CAXHYW010000793.1:0-2497 GCA_964021475.1 uncultured Desulfobacteraceae bacterium
ACTTCAAGATTAGATATCCCATCTATTTATAGACTAAAGACCCCTTGAAGACTATAAGGTTGATGCCTCCCGGTGCACCAAAGGTTGTCATCGGAGCAACAAAGGCATGTGAAATATGACAAATGGCACCAACAGAAAAGGCATTGGGGGAACCACGGGGCATAAAAAGCGAGTTGGGAATGGCAAGGCCCGGTTCATTGGGAGAGAATATTTTCCAGATAGAGTCCTCAAAGTTTCCCCGGCCAAAAAACGAGGCGATACACTGGGGACCGTATAGACCTTTTAATTTAAGTATCTTCTCTGAAATCTCATCCAGTGCCTGGTCCCAGGAAATCGGGGTAAAATCAAGTCTCCCTTTGGGACCGGTTCGTTTCAGCGGTTTTGTGATCCGATCCTTAGCATAAACAATGCTTGGCGCCTTTATCCCCCGCAGGCAGGGCTGGCCCTGGGGATGTTCTTTCCAGGGCAGAATCTTGGTGATTTTTATTTTTGCGGCAGTATATGCTAAATCAATTGCTATAAATATAATTGCCATAACAACTATTGTCAATAAAAAGTTTTATTATGGCTTGATGAGAATCAGATCTTTTTCCATGGTTTGAGAACAGATATGAAAAGGGCAAATATAAGTGTTGAGAGCTGAGCCATACCCCAATAGAAAATCATGTTTCTACTATGAAGGTAGACCGGCTCAATCCAGGCGTCCAATCCATGGCTTTTTGAAATTGGAACCAACTCATTCACCCAGGGGCCGAGCCAAAAGGTACCAAATATAATGCCAAATATGGTAATACCCCATTTAACAATGATCCACCGGCGTTTAAACCAGCCCCAGCCCGTGAATACGGAATAGACAACCCCGGTTAAAAGTACGCCATTGGCTCCGGGAATAATAATGAAATCATCAATAAACTTCATTGATACATCTATTCCGTATAATTGCATTCCATAACTGGCTTTTAAAAATTGATTCATCAAACAGAGAATGATTGCCGCACCTATCCACGTGCATGCAAAAAGAATGTGAATTCCTTTTAGCCACTTTTGGCCCTTTGCACTCAATTTTTTCATGAGATCCCCTCTTTTTATGTACGGTTATACTGACTTCAGATTTTCAATGATTGTTCCATGGACTCTTTTAAACACCTCCATGTCTTCAATGGGTACCCCTGCGAAAAGTGTTTCAATCGTCTTAGCTGCAATGGGAATCAATTTCTCTTTTAAGGCCTTACCACTTTTTGTCAAAAACACACGGTTGAGCCTTTTATCTCTTTCATCAGGTTTTTTTTCGACAAAGCCTTTGGTTTCTAGTTGTTTCAGGATCATTGTCATATTATGTCTGTTTTTTGATGTCAGCTGAGCAAGTTTACTCTGGTGTACGCCCTCTTTTTCCCAAAGCCGGTTCAAGACAGCCCATTGCTGCGCTGTGATTTCAAATCCGTTTTTACGAAAGGACCGATAAAGATAGGCATTCATTTCTCTTGCCAGACTATTGATAATGTATCCGGGAGAATTATCCAGGGGAAAGACTTTTAACATATTTTTCATATCGCTCCTAAATATTATTGTTACTATGATAACGTTACTATAGTAACAACTATTCCGTATAATTACCCCGTTGTCAATCTGTTTGCAAAAAAAAATATCGCCGCATCGCATATTGTTTATGCCGACATAAGGTAATATGAGGATAATTTGGGGCACATAACCTGGGCGTTTCAGACCATAAAGAAAATCTGATTTCATCATCAATCGCCTAGGATATTTTCATTGACAATAGTTGTTCTTGCAATTATGTTTGCAACAATTTAATTCAAACTATTCCTGTAGAGGTGGTAATGGGTTTTATCATGGACGAGTCTCTTGGTTTTATTATTTCCAGGACAGCAGTATCAATGAAAAAGAAATTTGCTAAACGCCTAAAGCAATACGATTTGACCCCTGAGCAGTGGTCTCTTCTGAACCGATTAGGAGAGCAGGATGGGGTGACACAAAAAGATCTCTCTGAAAGGACCTATAAAGACCAGCCCAACACAACCCGCATACTGGATAAGCTTGAAAAGAAAAAAATGGTACGGCGGGCTGACTGCCCTGAAGACCGGCGTGCATTTATTATTTTCCTCACTGACAAGGGAAAGGAAATGAGAACGAAAATTATTCCCATCACAATGCAGTTGAATGAAGATGCTGCAATGGGATTAAAAAAACAAGACCGTCTTCAACTCATCATACTTCTCAACAAGGTTTATGAGAATCTGGGGTAGTTGGCACTTGTTAAAACTGCCACATTATTCTTGGCTAAAATCTGATTGATATGGTTGGGCTTATATGAAATATGGCAGCGTGTTTCAGCATCTTTTTATCCGTATTATATGCTTTTGTTTTTACAGTAGCGGAAGCGATTCCAATTTCGCCATGGTTTTATAATCGGTCATATCACACTGAATTGGCGTGATGGAAATATAGTTTTGGGATAGTGCTTTCACATCCGTATCTG
>CAXHYW010000794.1:0-2488 GCA_964021475.1 uncultured Desulfobacteraceae bacterium
GGCTGATAAATATCTTTATAATGTTCAAAGGCAATTCCACACCCGTTGTCCTCAATTTCAAACCAAATATTTTTACTACAGCTATATGTTTTAATTTTCAATTTGGGATATTTTGTCATACTAAGGGCATGAACTGAATTTTGTATAAGATTTACCAATGCATGCTCGATCATTCCCGGGTCAGCAAGCAAATCCGGTATCCCAACCTTGTCTTCTTTTGTAACCTTGATTCCTTTGAGATCTTTTTTCAGCAGGTTTAAAACAAGATCAATTTTTTCATTGATCTTGAAGAATTCCTGCTTGGGTTCATGGTCCTTTGCAAAGGCAACCAGGTTTTTTGTTAAATTCTTTCCCCTTAAGGTCTGTTGAAAGATTAATTCAAGGGAATCTTTTATTTGAGTATCCTGGCAGTCCATGAGGGACAATTCGGCATTGCCCATAATAATGCTGAGAATATTATTGAAATCATGGGCCATTTTCCCGGCTATTTTCCCGACAAGCGCAAGCTTTTGTTGTTCCCCTACTATTTTCTGGGCATGTATTTTTTCTCTTTGCGCCTGCTTGAGTTGGGTAATATCATGTGCGACGGTTCGGGCCCCCACCAATTGACCATTTTTATAAATATAGTCATTGTTAAGCAGCACGCATAATGTTTGATCACCGCCCTTCATAAGAATGTTGTATTCGGCAGTGTTTGCTTTTATTTTATCTATACAAAGGTCTGCGAATCTTTTGATATATAATTCTCGGCTTTCTTCAGTTAATAGATCCAGGGGGTTCATGGATAAAAATTCTTCTTCAGAGTACCCTGAATATGAGCACATCACCTCATTTACACTGATGAATCTATTATTTTCAAGATCAAATTCAAACATCCCTGCGGGTGCATGGTTGAATAGCTGACGGTATTTTCTTTCGCTTTCTTCCATGGCCTCCTCTGCACATTTTTTCTCTGTGATATCAACCAAAAATCCATCCCAAAGAATACTTCCATCCGGCATCATTTCCGGGGTTGCCTGGGCTTCAAGCCATCTTTCCTCCCCGCCTTTCAGATACCGGATAGACTCATGATACGGTTCAAGCTCCTTGGCTGACTTAAGAATACACTCAAAAAAGGACTCCTGATCCTCGGGGTGGACCATACCCAGAAAAACCAATGAATTTTCCATGATATCTTTAGCTAGAATGCCTGAAATAGAATCCACAGTATCTGTAATGAACGGGAAGCTGAACCTTCCATCAGGCGACATCCTAAACTGATAGACAACAGCCGGGGAGTTTTCTGACAGTCTCCTGTATTTGGCTTCACTGGCCAACAAGGCTTTTTGGGCAAGCTTACCTTGCGTGATTTCATTTTGAAGTGACAAATTGGCTTCACTTAATTCCCTTGTTCGCTCCTGAACAAGCTTTTCCATATTAATATTGGCATCTCGCAGTTTTTCTTCTATCGTGGTGCGTTCGTCAATTTCAGACATCAGTGCAGACTGATTCAACTCAAGTTGAGTGACCATCCAATTAAAAGAATCAGAGAATTCACCCAGGTAGTCGGTACGTTGACCCAAATTTCCATTGGCTATTTGTTTCGTTTGCCAGGTAAGATGCCTGAGTGTGGCCTGGAGATTTTTTAACCCGTTTGCCACGGGAAGGTGTGAAACTATTTTCGAAGAAAGCTCCCCTTTTGAGAGTTTCAATGAATCTTCAAGCAGGGCTTTTTGTTCTGAAATTACTCTATTGACGAACTGGGTGACCTGGTTGATTTCATCTTCTTGATCTGATTGAATGATGAGATCAGGAATTTGCCCTTTTAAAAGGAGGTACAGCGCAGACGATATTGCATCCAACCTTTTAATATCAATAGCTTTCATTCAATATACACCCTGTATTTATACCGTCTTTTTGGCCTCAAACCGACAGATGCGATCACCCGTACACCAGCAATCTACTTCCTTCACGGTAAATGGTTCACCGATAAATGCTTCTAAAACCCCTCCGATAAAGCCTTCATCAAAGGTGCAGATTGCTTCCTCCTGCAGGGGCAGGCCTGAGCAATCAAGGTCTTCTTCAACCGTTAGTGTGAATTCAAGATTTTCTAAATCACTATTTTCCAGCCGGAGTATACCAATATTGAGCTCCTTTAAAACCGCTTGAACCTTGGAAATAAATTCATTAAAAGACGCAACCGGCGCAATTAGATTTTCGAAAACCGCTTTCCCTGAATTAGAACCTGCATCATAGAATATTTTTCTGGCGGTTTCAACATCCGTATGTTTTATTGCAGAATCGCGCAGGGTATATTGCATGAGCCGATAAATAGCCACGCTTGTGGATGGACCCATATTCGGCCGTCCCAGGGTGATATCACCCAGATGAGACCATTTAAATTCAAAAACATCTCTTTCTTTTTTAAACATGAAAATCACTCCTCAAAATGAAAATATTATCGTTCAGATAGGTATCACAAGTATGAATATAGGGAAAGGGGGATTCC
>CAXHYW010000795.1:0-2486 GCA_964021475.1 uncultured Desulfobacteraceae bacterium
GAGATTCTCCGGAGTGACTGGAGTTCAGACGTGTGCTCTTCCGATCTAAACTGAGGGATACTATCATGGTTCAGCTGTGCCCCAAGGCCCAGGCCTATTTTGACGCCAAAAACCAAAAAAGCGCCCAGGATGCCGGACATCCATAATTGTTTCAGCATGATTTTTTTCCTTAGTTGGATAAACACCATAGCCCAGGAAGGTGAGACCCGGGCTAGGGTGTTATGATTTTAGAAAAAAAAGCTTATTCCGGCTTCCAAATATACCCCGTCCTGGATGTAATAGGCGTTTGACGGCTCTCCGTTGGCCCCTGTTAACTTGCCCGAAGAATTGGAAACATATTCAAGGCTCTCATCAAAAATATTTTTACCCAGCAGCCAGATTTTCCAATTTTCCCAGGCATAGGAAATCCTTGCATCAAAGGTGGTTTTGGCCGGATATTCCAGGCGATTTAAATAATCCACATATCGTTTGCCCATGTAATTCATATCCAGGCTGAACCTAAGCCCTTCCACGGGGAAAAAATCAAGTCCGACAAGCCCGCTGAATTTAGGAACCCAATATACCTGTTTTCCGGCTATATCTGCATTGCGGACATAGGTGTTTGTGGGATGAAGATAGGAAGAAGCTGCACCCGAGGTCCATTCTATATTTTGATAGGCGCCTGCCAGGCGATAGCCGAAAAAATCACACAGCCTGCCATCGGCTTCAATTTCAATGCCCTTTGCCTCGGCATCTCCGATATTTCCCTGACCTCTGGAACTTGACCCCTCATAGACAGACCCGAACTTATCTTTATACTCTGAATAGTAAAGAGTGGTATTTATATTAAACCCCTTGTACAGCATATGTTTGTACCCTATTTCATAGGTCATGACCTCTTCGGGCTTAAGATCTTCAACCGGGTTGAGAGTTCCTCCCTTTTCAACTGCCCAGGCGTAATACCGTGGCGTTGGAAACCAGTAATTTCGACCTAGTGA
Source organism: uncultured Desulfobacteraceae bacterium (assembly GCA_964021475.1). Lineage (GTDB taxonomy): Bacteria > Desulfobacterota > Desulfobacteria > Desulfobacterales > Desulfobacteraceae > NBML01. The sequence goes on from CAXHYW010000795.1 coordinate 978, forward strand.
AACATAGATGTTTGCCTGGTCGTTGAAATGATAGGATGGGGCCACAAAGTAACTGAACACGGTTTTATCCTGGTCAACAATGGTCGGCACCTTGTCTGTTAAGTTAATTTCAACATGGTCAACCCGCCCACCCAATTTCAACGCCCATTTTTCCTGGAACAAAAAATCATTGTCCCAAAAAATCCCATACAGTTTTTCCTGGAGGTCAAAATTATACTTGTCGGTATTTTTACCCGGGTTAAACGGATAAATTCGGTTTACACTATTATCAATGTCTTCATAATTGATGCCAAGGGAGGGGGTATAGTTAGTTGTGCCAAGGTCAAAATGATACCCCCCTGAAAGTGTGAAGATATAGCTATCTTGCTGGGAATCTTCATGATAGACAGAGGAAGGCTTGTCATATATTGCATACAAGCGCTTGAATTTTTCATCATATCCGGTCCAGGACAGGGAAGAATCCATGAATTTTTTATCGTCCCCATGGGAAAATTCAAGGGCAAGGGTTGAATTTTCCTGTTCCCTTTCATTGTGCCAGATCAGGTCGGAATCTGTTTGGCTTTTTGGAAAATGGATTTCGCGGCGAAAGTTTTCCAACTGCCACTGCTTTTTTTTAAAGCCCTCTGCCGTATCAATATCATAGTCAATATAATTAAACCTTAACCCAATGCGGGATTGGTCGGACAGGTGATACCCAAGCTTTGCCAGAACCGATTGTCTGTTTTCCTCTTCCTGTTCATATCCATCTGTATGATAGTTACCGGCATTTATCAGATAATCAATTTTATTTTTCATGCCATAAATAGATGCATTTTCATCGTGGGTGTTCCAGGATCCATATGAAGCAGAGACATCTCCATGCACCCCTTCTTTCTTACTTTTCTTTGTGATGATATTGATCACTCCCCTGGCAGCCCCGGAGCCATAGACAATACCGGCCGACCGAAGCACTTCGATGCGGTCAATCTGTTTTACAGGAATAAAGTTAAATTCGCTGTAACGATAATCCCCCATTTTTTGGGGAACACCGTCGATGAGGATAACCGGTCCACCGGCCATGGCACTTTTATTCCCGCGAATAACCACCGACCTGTTTTTTGTACTGCTGTCGTCCACACCGGGAATTTTTCCCAGGGCTTCGACAATGTTTTTTGCCCCCATCATTTCCAACTCTTCTGCGGTAATGATGGACAGACTGGTGGGCGTATTGATTGCATTTGCTTTACTGGTAGCCGTTACAACCATTTCATCCATTTTATGAATGGTTTTGCTTTCATCTTGAGCCAGAACAGGGCCGGGCAAAAAAAGAACTAAACATAATAATATTTTAGTATAGCGATTCATTTGAATTTCCTTGTTTAATAATTAATGGTGAATGTTTCCCTCTTTTTTGTTTAATTTTTCCGTAAGGCACCGAAGGCGGCCAAGCCCATGATTGCAAGCACGGAAAGGACGGCCATCCATTCAATGCCCGAGGAAGTCATCTGGGTGGTGTCGTCATTCTTTTGG
>CAXHYW010000796.1:0-2483 GCA_964021475.1 uncultured Desulfobacteraceae bacterium
CCATGGAGTTTGAGTACAAGTAAATTTCAACATTGATTTGAATCTGGCTCAGTCCTTATACAGTATGTATTTTCCACCTCAGATTTTTGTTTTATGCAAATAGATGAAGCTTACCGCACCGATCATCAACATCGCAGTTCCACTAAGAAAAGAGTGTGTCAGACTAAAGGAAACAGCAAGTATCCCCCCCACAATTGGGCCTAGAGCATGGCCGATGTCCATTATTGAACCTAACATGCCCATGGCGGCCCCATGATTTCCGGCCTTGCTGAGATCAGCGATATGCGCAGCGCTTGCCGAGGTAACTATGGAAATAGATACCCCAAGGAGAATTGAAGAAGCAAGAAGGGTCAGAAATGAAAATGAAAAAGCCAACATTAACATGCATCCTCCTGCTATAATCGTTCCCCAAATAATCTGGGAAGGTCTGCCATGACGATCTGAAAAGCGGCCGAGAACAGGTTTAGACACAGCAATGGTGATTATCTGGGACGAAATACATATACCAATTTCCCAAGTACTCAGCCCAATGTTGAGCCCTCTAAGTGGGAGAAACGTCTCAAAAATTCCATATGAAAAAAGGATGGCAGCTTCGACACCACAGGTCATCATGATCCCGGAATCAGATACCAATGTCTTAATTCCTTTTCTTAGACCATCATTGTTTTTCTTTATCTGTGGAACCGGGCTGTCTTCATTTTTTTTGGGCAACAAAACCATTGCCGATAATGCCCCGATACCTGCTACCCCGCAGACAAGGTACAAGGTGGTAAATCCATAGGCATCATGGGTTGCAGAAAATGCCAAAATTATCCCACCTAAGGCAGGGGCAGAAAATCGTCCTAGCAGGGTGGCAGTTGAAAACCATCCCATTTTTTCTCCCCGGGAGTCTTGATACAAATCAGCCACACAAGCCATGGCCACCGGACCAAAAATAGCAGTGGATAGACCGTGATAAAAACGGATGATGGCGATCTGCCAAACATCCGTAACAAAGAGATAAAAAAAGGGAGCAGTGGCAAATACACACCCAGACATCAACAACATCCGGTATCTGCCTATTCTATCAGATAAATATCCTGCAGGAAAACTAAACAAAATACCCGTCAACGCAGACACGCCTGCAATAAATCCAACAGCCATCTGATCGCCGCCGATGTGAGTCACCAATAGCGGCAAAGCTGGGTTTTTGGATATTGTTGAGCTGAAAATTGCCAACAAGCCAATGGCACAAATGATTTTAAAGGGTGAGATCTTCGGCATCATCATATATACACCAGCTGAAAATAGCATAAACCAGCCCAGGGGAATGGGCTGGCAGGAAAAGTTTCATTCAGGACGGTTTATCTCATCAGGCTTTGGATTTCATCATGGTAGCGGTAATAACGCTTGGTTGTGATATCATTCTTTCCGTATTTTATCTCTTCTTTGAGTATTTCTTTAAACCGGGTCTCAGCATCACCCTCTTTTTCAATCTTCACAATACCATCGTGGATAATATCAACCAGGCGATCCGCATAGATGATGACTTTTTCCTCCAGCAGATGAAGGGTATAATCCTTTACCGGCAGCCCTAATTCAACGGCTTCAGGTTCTGTCAGCCCTCCACGGATATGTTTTTCCATGATGGCATTTACAGTAGCAGGCAGACCCAAATCAGCCCCTTTTTCAGAACCGATAAGACCGTGGGTGATTCCGTGTGTTTCAGTTTTTCCAAGATCGTGAAAAAGTGCACCCCGGCCGATTAATTCCATATCAAGATCTGCACGGATACGACTGCCGATTTCAAGTGCTTTTTTAGCAACTCGAATTGAGTGCTCAAGGTCTTCAGCAGTCATTCCCTGATTTTTCAAAAGGTCAATGTCATCCTTTTTAATTGAATAGCCAGACATTAATATTTCCTCCCCCTGATGCCAAAATAGGCATAGGCATCAGCCATTTTCTCTTCATATTCTTTCTTAAGTTTGGCAAATTTCTTATCCATATCCTCTCGGATGTGGTTAATATATTCTGCCACCCCTTCTTCTCCGAATTTTTCCATGATAATGGGTGTGAAATCGGCAATACGGGTAAAATCATGACGTTCATTTTTATGATTAGGATCATCCACCCAATCATGAATGTCTCTCCACTCGTTACCCGTTCTTTCAAGACTGCTCTTATAATGTTGTATTGTTGGCGGCATGTTAAATCTCCTTGGTAAAAATTTTATTTGTATAATTTATCAACAGGCCATCAAAGATGGCGCTGGCCAGTTCTATACGTTTCAGGTCATCATTGTTTGTGGCTACAATTGAATCTATAAGGGCTTGGATGCCTGCTTTTTCGGGCAAATCAAATGAATCGTCTTTTAAATCAATGTCGTGAATTAACTTTGCAATTTGCATTAATCCCCTGTCATGAGGGCAAAAGGTTTGCACCAAGACTTCAAAGGTACACATATCCCCTTGATGGGTATATTCAGCTTCGGGCATATCGAAACG
>CAXHYW010000797.1:0-2477 GCA_964021475.1 uncultured Desulfobacteraceae bacterium
CAACCGCCGCATCCTCTATAACCGTGCCTCGGTGGATGCCAAGGGACAGCCCTGGGATGAAAAAAACTGGGTGGTTCGGTTTGAAGGAGATGTCAAAGACGGCAAGTACGTGTCCAAAAAATGGACCGGAGATGTGCCCGATGGCGGATGGTACCCGTTGGAAAACCCCGACGGATCCAAAAGAACGGATTCCAAATCTCCTTTTATCATGAGAAAACACGGCTACGGCCAGATCTTTGGGCCAGGACGTGCTGATGGTCCCTTTCCCGAGCATTACGAACCCATTGAATGCCCGGTTGAAAAGAATATTTTCTCCTCTCAGTTAGTCAATCCAACGGCGGTTGTTTATACCACCAAGGATGACAAACACGCCACCTGTGATCCGCGGTTCCCCTTTGTAGGCACCACCTATCGGGTGACAGAACACTGGCAGACAGGCCTTATGACCCGTCCCCAGGAGTGGCTCATGGAACTTCAACCCAATGTGTTTGTGGAGATGAGTGAGGAGTTGGCAAAACTGCGGGGCATTGAAAATGGTGAACGGGTGAGGGTCAGCTCTGCCCGGGCCGATCTTGACTGTATTGCAGTGGTCACCAAACGGTTCAAACCCTTTAAGATCGGATATGCAACGGTTCATCAGGTGGGAATTCCCTGGCATTACGGATGGCGTTGGCCTGCAACAGGCAAGGAAGAAAGTGCAAACCTTCTGACACCACCGGCCGGAGATCCCAATACCCGGATTCCTGAAACCAAGGCATTCATGGTCAATGTCGCAAAGATTTAAAGGAGGCGAACCAAGATGACAAAATCATTTTTTATCGATACAAGTATTTGTACAGCCTGCAGAGGCTGCCAGGTGGCATGCAAGCAATGGCACGACCTGCCGGCTGAAGCCACGGTAAACAGAGGCAGTTATCAAAACCCTGCAGATCTGTCTTATCTCACCTATAAACTGGTGCGGATGAACGAGGAAATCATAGACAAAAAACTGCACTGGCTGTTTTTTCCGGACCAGTGCCGGCATTGCATTGATGCCCCCTGTCTTGAAACCGCCATGGATGAGAATGCCATTTATAAGGATCCTGCCACCGGCGCCATCCTGTATACGGCCCAAACCAAGAAGCTGGATGCCGATGAAATCATTGGTTCCTGTCCCTATAATATACCAAAGAAAGGACCCGACGGCACCATTACCAAATGCGACATGTGCAACGACAGGGTTCACAACGGATTGAAACCGGCTTGCGTCACCACCTGCCCCACGGGTACCATGAACTTTGGAGACCGGGATGAAATGGTGGCCATGGCGGAAAAGCGGCTCAAAACCATCAAGAAAAAACACCCCAAGGCCATGCTTCTGGATGCCGATGACCTGAATGTGATTTATCTGGTCACACAAAAACCTGCCCTTTATTCCGAGTATGCTGTGGCAAGCTCGGGCAGAGGTGGTATGAGCCGGAGTGTTGCCATCCGTAAAATGATGGGACCCTTTGCCAGACTGATGAAGGTATAATAAGTTTAAAGATTGTAAACACCATGCCCGGGGGAAAAATGTTTTCCCCCGGGTTTTTTAAGGAAAAATCCCATGACCGAAACCACCAGATCCGAAACCACCAGGCCCGAACTGACACAGGAAGATATCCAGAAAGCCGCCGTAATCATTCAAAAGGCAAGGCCAGCCTACGGCGCCCTGATCGATTTTTATGGGCAGGTATTTGTGGCCCAGAGCGAAAGCCGTACCCATATCGTTTTAGACCCCATTATCATTGATCCGCAGCTATTGGCATTAAAACAGGAAAATGGGATGCCCTTGATTGATCCCGCTCAGTTTTTAATTGACACCCCCCAGGCCGATCTTCTCTTGAAAAAGATCTGTGAACTTACCACAGCCCATGCGCCCAAGCTTGCCCAGGCCGGAGAAATTGTTTTAACGGCTCTTGCCGAGGGTACTTTTGACCCAGCACCTGTTTATTTGGCCCTGCTCAACGGCCGGCCGATAGATGAGACCGCCCAAACACTTAAGGTCTCACCGGAAGAATTAACGCTTTTTTGCTTCAGTGCCATGGCGCCTTCCATCCAGTCCTGCTCGGTTCAATTGTCTGCCTATCTTACGGGCACACCGGATCAAAAAAACGGTTATTGCCCCATCTGCGGCAACCATCCCGATGTGGCCTATCTGGACCCGGACGGGAAACGATTTTTGATGTGCAGCTTATGCGCACATGAATGGCTGACCATTCGTATGGGATGTGTATTCTGTGATTCCACGGACAAACAGGATCAGCACTATTTTTTCAACACTGAAGAAAAAGAATACCGGGTATATGTCTGCGACAATTGCCAAAGCTATTTAAAGCTGGTGGATTTAAGGCAGCTGGACCGCTCCTTTGTTCCCAGATTGGAACAGATTACCACCCTGCATCTGGACCACCAGGCACATGAAAAGGGGTATATCGCCCCCACCCAGAAACCCAAGG
>CAXHYW010000798.1:0-2467 GCA_964021475.1 uncultured Desulfobacteraceae bacterium
ACCCCTGACAAATTGGCATAATGTTCAAATGCTTCAAAAACCGTTCGGGTGGCAGCCTCGGAGGCCGCCTCTGGAATGGGTGTTTCCACAATCTTCACATATTCAACGGAAAGATATCCGTCTTCATCTGCCAACTTAAGAATTTTTCCCCGGACACACCCTTCCACAAGGGCCTTGACCGTGCCGTCGGGCAACCGAAGCAATTGGGTGATTTTTGCCTCGGTCCCCACCTGGAAAACATCCTGGATAGTGGGCTTAAGAACTTCAGGATCCTTTTGGGTGGTCAAAAATATTTTTTTGTCCGCCGCCATCGCCTCGGACAGGGCTTTGACAGACTTATCTCTTCCGACGAACACAGAGGTGGTGATATGCGGAAACAAAACCATATCCCGCAAGGGCACCAGGGGCAACGTTTTTTTCATTTTTTCAATACCATCCTGGTTGAAAAACTTGGGTATTTTAATCATTCACAAAAACTTTCTTTATCTCAGGCCTGCTTTTTAGGCTGTTCAAAGAGAAGAATCGGCGCTTCATTTTTCAAAACAACCTCTTCGCCGACCACGCATTCCACAACATTCTCCATGGAAGGAATCTCATACATAATATCCAGCATGGTTTCTTCCATGATCGCACGAAGGCCTCTTGCACCGGATTTTCTGACAACCGCTTCTTTGGCCATGGCCACAAGGGCCTCATCCGTATACTGGAGATCAACCCCTTCTACCTTGAAAAGCTCTTGGTATTGTTTAACAAGGGCATTTTTAGGTTCTGTTAGAATCTTAACCAGGGAGTTTTCATTCAGCTCCCCGATGGCCGTAACAATGGGTAATCGGCCGAGGAACTCGGGAATCAACCCAAATTTAATCAAATCCTCTGGCTTGACCTGCCCCAAAAGCTCTCCGAGGTTAATCTCTTTCTTCTCGGCAATCTTGGCACCAAACCCCATTGATTTTTGAGTAATCCGTCTTTCAACAACTTTTTCAAGGCCGGTAAACGTCCCCCCACAAATAAAAAGGATATTGGAGGTATCCACCTTTACATAGTCCTGCTGTGGGTGTTTTCTGCCGCCCTTGGGCGGGATACTGGCGATGGTTCCCTCAATAATTTTCAAAAGCGCCTGCTGTACCCCTTCTCCTGAAACATCCCGGGTGATGGAGGGATTATCTCCCCGCTGGGAGATCTTGTCGATTTCATCTATGTAGATGATCCCTTTTTGAGCTTTTTCAATATCATAATCCGCATTTTGAACCAGTGAGAGAACAATATTTTCAACATCCTCTCCCACGTACCCGGCTTCTGTGAGCGCAGTTGCATCGGCAATGGCAAATGGAACATCCAAAAACCTTGCAAGAGTCTGGGCAAGAAGCGTTTTACCACAACCCGTGGGACCGATGATCAAAACATTGGATTTTTGAATCTCGACATCATCACTGGTTTTTTCGATGACAGAGGCCAGGCGTTTATAATGATTGTAAACCGCAACGGACAAAACCTTTTTGGCCTTATCCTGTTCGATCACGTAGGAATCAAGCATGCCCTTGATCTCTTTGGGCACCATAAACTCTTTAACCCCCTCGGCCTCTTCCGTTTTTTCCTTTTCTTCATCTTCAATGATTTCACTGCACAGCTTAATGCATTCATTGCAGATATATACGCTTGGTCCGGCTATCAGCTTCTTCACTTCCTTTTGATTTTTTCCGCAAAAAGAACAGAAAAACTGATCATTGGACTCCTCATTTTTAGCCATATTTTACGACTCCTTTGAAGCATCCTCGGTTTCTTTTTCCAATTCGCTTCTGTCAGCAACCACCCTGTCGACCATACCGTAGGTAACTGCCTCGGCACCGGACATGAAAAAATCTCTTTCCGTATCCGCAGCAATTTTTTCAACAGCCTGGTGGGTATGCACTGATAAAATCTCATTCAGGGTAGCTTTCATTCTCAATATTTCGTTGGCCTGAATCTGTATATCGGTTGCCTGTCCCTGGGCCCCCCCCAGGGGTTGGTGAATCATTATCCGTGAGTTAGGCAGGGCAGTTCGTTTATCGTGGGCGCCAGCAGCTAAAAGCAACGCTCCCATGCTTGCCGCCTGGCCGATACAGACCGTGGCAACATCGGGTTTAATATATTGCATGGTATCATAGATTGCCATACCAGCAGTGACCACTCCTCCCGGAGAATTTATATAAAAGCTGATATCTTTTTCAGGATCTTCTGATTCCAGAAATAAAAGCTGTGCAACGATGACATTGGCAACCTCGTTGTCTATGGCAGATCCCAAAAATATAATTCTGTCCTTCAGCAGACGTGAATAAATATCATAGGCACGCTCTCCCCTGTTGCTCTGTTCAACAACCATTGGAATTAGAGGCACTATTTGACTCCTTTAATTATCTCGTTTCCATGTTCAGTGCGTATGCGCACGACGTTAAGCCTTAAGATTCAGTTTGTTCCGATGCCGTTTCTT
>CAXHYW010000799.1:0-2467 GCA_964021475.1 uncultured Desulfobacteraceae bacterium
AGATTCTCCGGAGTGACTGGAGTTCAGACGTGTGCTCTTCCGATCTAAGGATTTCAAGACGGGGAATCAGCTCTGTACTGCCCAGGGTAATGGCCAGACCGAGAAGGTCCTTTGCCCGATTGTGGACATCATCGATATTTTCCTCTTGTCCAAGGGTGCGATAAAGGTCTGAGCAGGCAAGGGATATAACCTGCCTATTCTGCTCTATAAAGGTTTTGTCATGGGTATCCAGTTTTTCCCATAGCTTCAGTGCTTCAATATACTTTCCGGTCTTTGCCAGGGCAAACCCGTAATAATAAAGTGACCGGTCATCTGACACGGTTGATTTTTCAAACATTTCAGCTGCTTGACTATAACTTTCCGCTTTTACAAGACAAAGAGCACTCTTCAAAAGAAACCCGTTGCTGCCATTTTTTTTCCATGCCTTAACATAAAGCTCAGATGCCTTGGGATAGTCACGGGCTGCTTCGGCTTCCTGTGCTTTCGCATCAATCTTGTTCCGGGTAAGACTATGCTGTAACTCCTTAATTTTGTCGGTAATCCAGGGTTCTGTTAACCAGGGTTCATTTAATAATTTTTCCGCTGCTTGAAAACAGGCAATCGCGTCTGGCAATTGATTGCTGTTGACGGCTTTGTGCCCTTTTTTTACGAAATCTTTACCTTTAATGGTTCTGGTTTCTTTACGGCATATTTTAAGTTTTTCGTCAATGTCACTTCTGTTAAGTTTTTTCTGGATCTTTTCAAACTCTTTTTCAGCGAGGAAAAAGTTGCCTGATTTGAACAGCTTTTCGGCCCGTGTCAGGATGGTTTCAATTTTGTTCTTTTTTTTAGCCATTTTTCTACTCCAAAAAAACCCCTATTGTCATTCCTGGTTCCAAGACTGGTTCCAAAAGTTTGTCTTCAACAAGACAGTTCTTTTGATTCAAACAATATCGTTTTATGATGCCCTTTCTCGTATCCCCGGGTCGAACCCTGTATTTCCAGAAAGATCTGTTTTGTTTATAACCGATTATGGTTTTATAAACGCTGGCAACCCTTGTTTTATCACACATATACCGAATTGAATCCTGGCTTCCGATGCTGTATACGCTTAACTTCGGGTTGTTTTCCATCAATACGGGATAAAACATCCCTGAACCATAAAGATCCCGGGCAATTGTCCAAAGGGTATCCTCCTCCTTTGCCCGGTAGATATTAAAGCAGGCGCTTTCCCGTTTGTCTTGGTTTTCAGAAATTTTAGACATATTTTCTTTTTTCATCAAAATGGGGGGCAGTCTCAGTTCATTCTCTTTTGCCATTCCTACCAGTTTTTCAACCCGTTTTTCCAGGTGATTCATCTGCCGGGTGACAGTTTCCAGAGTTTTAATCAGCCTATTTGGATTCTCATTAAAAGCCATGGTCATCTGACTCATGTGGATATCTATTTTTTCCACCATGGATTCCATGGCCAGAAACCGCTGGCCAGCATATCCCACAAGGAAGACAAGGGTTAATAAAATTCCCCCCAGTACAACCGCAACCCATGGAATTTTGCGTTTGGTTGTCCTGCCGGCATCCGACCATGATCCTTCCTGGCCAACGGTTTGCTTAAAAGCGCTGTCAGATGGATCTGGTTTTGAATCCGTTGGCAAATCAGGAAGCGCATCCAAAAGCTTAAAACAGATCAAATCTGAATCGCATTGGGGACAGGTATCTTTGTCCCGGGGAATATGCCCAAAATGACAGACAGGGCAGATAATTTCAGAATTCATCTATCGGGTAATACCTTTTTGAATCGTTCCTGTTTCACAATCATATTGATTGATCACCTTTACCACCTCAGGCAATATTTCCTCAAGAATAGCATCCACCCGCTCAATGTTTTCTTTTTCCAGTGCCTCCATAATGTTTGAAACAGCAGCATAAAATTTAGGCGCTTTGGATGGTTCATGTTCATCACAAATTTCGCCTGCCTTGTTGAGGCGCATAAAAACGTCGACCAATGGGAACTCGTCAATGAATTGGTCCAGATCATCATAGGCAGCAATATTTTGTTCATAGGTTCCATCAAGATTCATCTTTTCAAGATGTTCAATCTTTTTTTGCAGCAAAGAGGTCTCTTTTTCCGACAAAGTTATGGGAAAATTATCAATAACGCTCTGTGCATAGTATATTAACGAATAACAGTCCACATCTTCTTCTGCCAGTCGCTTTGTCTTATCTATTTTTAATTGTACAAGGGCGTAAACAGACTCGATTACCTCACCGGTCTTTTTATCAATCACCCCATGGATATCCTGTATGACGGGAATAATTCGTTTTGTCATATCATTAATGGTATAGGTGCTGTATCCTTTTTCATTGGCCGCATTAATCATATCTTCCAGATTATTGAATAATTTTTCATCCGCTTTTCCCCGGGATAAGGTCTTGCTCAATTCAGATCGGAAGAGCGTCGTGTAGGGAAAGAGTGTGCCTCTATGTGTAG
>CAXHYW010000800.1:0-2462 GCA_964021475.1 uncultured Desulfobacteraceae bacterium
TCATGGGAAGAAAGACTGCCTTACAAAGACCCAAAATTGGCAGCACAGCTTGTGGTTAGCTTAAATGAGCTGGGACTGAACTAAGGTTGCAGAATAGTATCCTTTTTTATCCTGTCTGGAATCAAGTCCTTGATGAAGGTCAACAAAATAAAAACCATATATATTTTCGACAGCTGTGGGCTGCCTTCCCATCAAAGGGGAGGTAAAGGCCTTTTTTGAGTGATTATAGCTGTTTATAAAAATATCAAACTGTTGTATGATGCCCTAATTTTTAAGTTAGAATTTTTCGGAGGTTAATATATGAAACCGGTTGTGGCCCTTCTGGGCCGACCTAATGTGGGGAAATCCACACTTTTTAACAGAATTACCCGCACCCGCCAGGCCCTTGTGGATGATATGCCCGGAGTGACAAGGGATAGGCATTATGCCGATGCCTTGTGGGATGATAAGCCATTTACCTTGATTGACACCGGTGGCTTTTTAACCTCGGATGATGATTATTTTGCCTCCCAGATTAAAGAACAGCTGTTGGTTGCCATTGAGCAGGCCGATGCCCTGATTTTTATTTTGGATGGCCGTGCCGGGCTTTCCCCCTATGACCGGGATCTGGCTGATTTATTGCGAAGAGCTGCCAAGCCGGTTTATTATTTGATCAATAAAGTAGAGAATTATAATCAGCGGGATGAGTTGGGGGATTTTTATTCTCTTGGCATTGACGATTTCTATTATATCTCGGCCGAGCATGGGGTGGGGGTGGGAGATTTTTTAGATGACCTTGTAAAGGATTTTCCGGAAGAGGTGGCTGGGGACGAAAAGGAAGATGGGCCCATCAGAATTGCCATTGTCGGTCGGCCCAATGTGGGAAAATCATCCCTTGCCAATCGATTGTTTGGTGAAAAACGGGTGGTGGTTGATGAAAAGGCGGGTACTACCCGGGATGCCATTGAACTGAGCATTACCCACAACGGGCAGGAGTTTATCCTGAAGGACACCGCTGGCATTCGGCGCAAGGGCAAGGTGTCCGAAAAACTGGAAAAATTTTCCATCATCAAAGCCCTGGACAGCATGGACGACTGTGATGTGGCCCTCATTCTTATTGACTGCGAGGAAGGGGTTACGGACCAGGATATCACCATTGCCGGATATGCAGAAAAAAGGGGCTGCGGCGCTATTTTTCTGCTCAATAAATGGGATCTCGTGGATAAACAGGAAAAGGGCCAAAAAGAATTTCTCAAGGACTTAAGATCCATGTCAAAATTTCTGGCCTATGCACCTGCCATGACCATATCTGCCTTGACCGGCCAGCGGTGCCATAAAATTTTTGATGAGGTGACCAAGGTTCACAAGGAATATTGCCACAGAATTAATACCGGTGTGTTGAACCGGATCATTGAGGATGCGGTTTACAGAGAAGAACCCTCCCTGCACAAGGGCAAGCGCCTGCGGTTTTTTTACGCCACCCAGGTGGCATCCAAACCGCCGTGTTTTGTCTGTTTTGTCAACTATCCCAAGGCGGTTCATTTTTCATATAAGCGTTACCTGATAAACCAGTTGCGCCAGATGATTCCCTTGAGTCTTACCCCCATAAAACTGCTGTTCCGGGAAAAAACAGGCAAGATCGTTTTTTCTGGCAATACAAGGGAGTTTGAACGTATTCAGAAAAGAAAGACAAAAATTCACACGAAATTGGATAAACAGCGAAAAGATCAGAGTCGGAAAAAAAGAGAACGGGATCAAAAAACTTCTTCCAATGGATCTGTTTGAATCAAATGCAAAGAAAGAGATGCAGCGGTCCGCCCCTTTGGCGGACCGGATGCGTCCGGAAAGCCTAGAGGATTTAGTAGGCCAGGAAGCCATCACTGCGCGAGGGAGCCTGCTGCAAAAAGCCATTGCAAACGATCGGGTCTTTTCCATGCTCCTTTGGGGGCCGCCGGGCTGCGGCAAAACCACCCTTGCCAATATCATTGCAAATGAAACCAAAAGTGAGTTTGTCCGGATCTCGGCGGTGCTTTCCGGCGTTCGTGATATCCGGGGGATCATTGACAGGGCCGAGGAAAGTCGGAATCTATACAAGCGGCGGACCCTGCTTTTTGTGGATGAAATCCATCGGTTCAACAAGGCCCAGCAGGACGCCTTTCTCTTCCATGTTGAAAACGGTCTGATCACCCTTGTGGGGGCCACCACTGAAAATCCTTCTTTTGAGGTGAATCCGGCCTTGGTTTCCCGGTGCCGGGTGTTTACCCTGAAACCCTTAGGTGATGACCATATTGTGCAAATCTTAAGAAGGGGCTTAAGCGATCAGAAAAAAGGGCTGGGGTTGGAGGTGACACGATTTTCTCCCGAGGCACTTGCCCATATTGCGCGGGTTTCCGATGGGGATGCTAGGATTGCCCTGACCAACCTTGAAACCGCTGCCCTGCATTTTGATGGGTCAAAGATTATATCCGTTGAAGATATTGAGG
>CAXHYW010000801.1:0-2449 GCA_964021475.1 uncultured Desulfobacteraceae bacterium
AGGTGACGGTGCCTTACCTTTCCGATGAGCTTGCCATCACAAAGGCCGTCGACCCGCTGTTTTCCTGATCAATTTTCTTGCCCTATTCTATTCTGTCCTATCTTTCTGGGGCGCCTTGCCGGGCGTCCCAGAATCTCATCATCAGCATGTATCGCTCTCTTGAGCATTGGTTTAACAAGAAATACTTCTTGAATAAACTTGCCCGGTATGTAAAGAAATCTGTATTAAAATTGTTGGAGCGGATTATGGAAGAGAAGGCAAAAGTGGAAAGCGTTTTGAAGGGAGCCAAGAAAAAAGGGAGAGGTCAAAAAGCAAAAGCCGGGAGCAGGAAATGAAAAAAAAGAAAACAGCGCTTGTACCCAATAACAGTTTTACAGAGTTTCTGTTGTACACAACCCCGAATGGTAAAGTGAAGCTTGAGATTTTCCTAAGGGATGAAACCATCTGGCTCACACAGGAGAAAATAGGGCAGCTTTTTGGCGTGCAGCGTCCAGCAATCACCAAGCATCTGAAAAATATTTTTAAAGCCAATGAATTAGATGAGAAAGTGGTAAGTTCCATTTTGGAACTTACCACTCAGCATGGCGCGATTAAAGGAAAATCACAGACCAAGCCAGTTAAATTCTACAATCTGGATGCCATTATCTCTGTGGGGTATCGGGTGAATTCTGCCTAGGCAACCCATTTCAGGATCTGGGCCACTGAACGGTTGAAAGAATATATCATCAAAGGCTTTGTCATGGATGATGAACGCCTGAAAAATCCTGCCAATATTTTTGGTCAGGACTATTTTGAAGAACAGCTTGCACGTATTCGAGATATCCGCTCAAGTGAACGCAGGTTTTATCAAAAAATTACCGATATATATGTACAGTGTAGCATTGGATGCCTTTCTTCAATTTAATGAAAAAGACATCCTGACCAATGCTGGCCATGTCAGTGCACAAATCGCAAAGGCATTTGCTGAAAATGAATTTGAGAAATACCGGGTCATTCAGGACCGCATTATTGAAAGTGATTTTGATCGAGAGATAAAACGGCTTGAAGGTAAGAAATGAAAAAGATAAAAGATCTGCCCAAAAAGGAACGGCCCCGGGAAAAGCTCTTGGAAAAAGGTGTTAGAACCCTTTCCGACCAGGAATTGCTGGCGGTTATTCTGGGACGAGGAACACGAAAAGATGATGTATTGTCTTTGTCAAAAAAGATTGTAAAACTTATCGACAGCATCGGTTTGGACTTTCAGGCAAAAGACATCATTGAAATTGACGGCATCGGGGAAGCCAAAGCAACGTCCATTTGTGCGGCCTTTGAATTTGTTAGGAGACGAATTAAACCCGAAGGGCTGAAAATAAAATTCCCGGCAGAGATATTGCCGCTCATCCAGCACTATGGAGACAGAAAACAGGAACATTTTATCTGCGTGTCAATAAACGGTGCAAACGAGGTCATGACTGTCCGGGTGGTGACCATTGGCCTGATTAATAAAAGTCATGTGCATCCCAGAGAAGTATTTGCCGATGTCATCGCGGAAAGAGCATCTGCCGTGATTGTGGCCCATAACCATCCGAATGGGGAATTGAATCCCAGCAAAGAAGATATCCAGATTACGAAAAGACTGAAAGAGGCTGGGGAGATACTTGGTTTGAACTTTTTGGATCATATTATCTTTAATGCAAAGGGGTATTATTCTTTTGCTGAAAATGATGAGATATAGAGGGACGATGTTCAATAGATAAAATATGCTGGGTATGGCCAGTGAATTTTAAGTTACAGTTAGCTGTTGCACAATGAAGGGAAAACACGTGAAATATCAAATTGTTTTTCCCTGGCCTAGGATCTGGCAAATATGATCAGAAAACCCTGCGCCCGCTTCTGCATAAATATCGAGTACAAGATCAACACCGGCTTGTTTTAGTGGTTCAATCTCGTCCTGGTACTGGACGATTGCGGCAAGCTTTGCCCCATGGGGGAGGGTGGATATTTTTTTGGCCACAGCTAAATTGGCGGTGTGGGACATGGTTAAGAGCCCGAGTTTTATTTGCTGGGGTGCTGTTATTCCCCTTTGCCAGAAATCGTCATCCGAGGCATCTGCATGAATTACTTTGCGGCCCTGGCTGAGATGGTATGAAACCCGTTCTTCATCGGAATCGATCCCAATGACCTGTTTGCCATACCGTTGTCTTAAGGAGTCGTAGGCACCGGTACCGATTCGTCCCATTCCATACACCGCAACACTGGCATCCCCAATGTCAACAATGTCATCACCTGGCAGGCGTTTTTGGGTTTCAAACCGTTTAAGAAAAAGATTCCAGCTACTATAAAACCGGTTCGAAAGATTGACCGCTGGTGAGGCAGTAATCATGGAGATTGACAATGCCACTGCCAGGATCACCAGCCATTAGATCGGAAGAGCGTCGTGTAGGGAAAGAGTGTGCCGCTATGTGTAGAT
>CAXHYW010000802.1:0-2442 GCA_964021475.1 uncultured Desulfobacteraceae bacterium
CGGGAAGGTCTGTTATTGAAAATCGGTTCAATGATAGAGGGCAAACAGGATGCGACAAACCTGACAAAAGAGAGATTTGTGTCACATCGTCTTTCAGAGAACCCACCACCTGAAACGATTCTGATTATGGAAGACAATCCAGATAACATGGCCACAATCAAAGCAATTTTACAGAATCGATATCGACTAATCCAAGCCATGGATGGTGAAAAAGGACTTCAAATGGCCACAGAAAACACCCCTGACCTGATTCTCCTCGATATGGCCCTGCCAAAGATGGATGGGATGACCGTTGTGAAGCACCTCAAAGACAATCAAAAGCTTTGTCATATTCCGGTGATCGCACTAACGGCCAGGGTCATGAAGGGCGACCGGGAAAAGATTTTAAAAGCCGGGTGCAATGATTACATTTCAAAACCCATCGACCCGACCGGCTTTATTGAAAAAATCACTGAATGGTTGAAAGGATAAGAGAACGGTTATGAAAACAATACTGGCGATTGACGACAAAATGGACAACCTGATCTCCCTGTCTGCCTTGCTCAGGATTCTGCTGCCCGGCTGTTCAATGATCCTTGCCCAGTCCGGCATGGAGGGGATTGAGAAAGCAAAGGCCGAACAGCCGGATCTTATCCTGCTGGATATCAAAATGCCCCAGATGGATGGATTTGAAACCTGTCAGCACCTGAAAAGGGATCCGATGACAAAACACATCCCGGTGATCATGGTCACCGCGATAAAAACCGATCCCCAGAGTCGAACCAAAGGGTTGGATATCGGTGCAGACGCATTTATTTCCAAACCAATTGAGGAAACGGAACTGATTTCCCAGGTCAAGGTGGCGCTCCGGATTAAGGAGGCAGAAGATCTGCTGCGCAAGGAAAGAGATGCACTGGAGCAAACCGTAACTGAACGCACCCAAATGCTGCGAAAAAGTGAGCGCAGATACCGCTCCATGATGGAATCCATAACAGATCAATTATATATCTGCTCACCGGATGGCACCATCGAATACATGAATCCTGCCATGATCCAGCGAATTGGACGGGATGCCACCGGTGAAACCTGCCATCGGACCCTCCACGGTTTGGATGACCGATGTGATTTTTGTGTCTTCGACCAGGTTGCCCAGGGGAAAGCCATTGAAACCACCATAAAAAGCCCACTGGATGGAAGAACCTATCGTGTCAATAATATGCCGGTACACCATCAAAACGGAACGGTTTCAAAAATGAGTATCTACCGGGATATTACCCAATATCTGACCGCCGTTGCGGATAAAAAAAAGATTCAGGCTCAACTTGGGCAAGCCCAGAAAATGGAGTCCATTGGTACACTTGCCGGCGGTATCGCCCATGATTTTAACAATATTCTTACCGCCATTATTGGCTTTTCCGATCTCGCCCTGGATGAGGTTGACAAGGGGTCTGCTCTGGCGGATAACCTTCAGGAAATACATATCGCAGGCTTACGGGCAAGGGACCTGGTCAAACAGATACTCACCATTGCACGGCAATCCAATGAAGAGATCAAACCCGTAAGAGTTAACCGCATTCTTGAAGAAGTAATCAAATTTATCCGATCTTCCATCCCAACATCCATTGAAATAAAATCAAACATCCAACTTAGCTCTCCCATCCGGGGAAATTCGACCCAGATCCACCAGATTTTTATGAATCTTTTCACCAATGCCGCCCATGCAATGGAAAAAGATGGGGGGATTCTTGAGGTTGGCCTGGAAGATTTTTATTTTGATGACAGGGCTATTTTAAAATATCCAGGTTTAACATCCGGAACCTATAATAAAATTACCGTATCTGATACGGGTACGGGGATTCCACCCAATGTCATTGATTCAATTTTTGAACCCTATTTCACAACCAAAAGTCTCCAAGAAGGAACCGGGATAGGGCTTGCCTTGGTGCATGGTATTGTTGCCTCCTATGGCGGCGTTATCTCGGTATCAAGTGAGTTGGGAAAAGGAAGCGTTTTCACCATTATTTTACCGGTTACCCAAAGACAAGAAACCCATAAATTTCCTGAATATGACAACATACCCAAAGGAACAGAGAGACTATTGTTAATTGACGATGAATTGGCCATTGTCAAACTAAATCAAAAAATTTTGGAGCGTCTTGGATATCAAGTGATCGTTCAAACGAGCAGCACAGACGCGTTAGCACTTTTCAAATCAAATCCAGAAGCGTTTGACCTTGTACTAACGGATATGACAATGCCAAAAATCACCGGTGAAAAACTGGCACGGGAAATGATGGAAATCAGACCCAGTCTTCCAATTATTTTATGCACCGGTTATAGCAAGAAACTGGTACACAACCCTGCAAATCCCCGCAACATCAAGGCCGTTTTAACAAAGCCGATATCCCGGGACCAATTGGCGAAGGCTGTCAGAAATATATTGGATGAAACATAAAAATTGGA
>CAXHYW010000803.1:0-2440 GCA_964021475.1 uncultured Desulfobacteraceae bacterium
CTACACATAGAGGCACACTCTTTCCCTACACGACGCTCTTCCGATCTGGCGGTGGTTCAGGATACAGTCCCTCAAAGATGATGAACGAGTGGTCATTACCCACGGTCTGCTTGGAAGATGTCGTGGTCCGCATTTGTGAACAATTGAAATTCGAAGGATTTAGCCTGCCTGCCATGGTGATGACCGGTGGCTTTGCAAGTGAGGATCAGGTGTTTAAGGGTCTTGCCTATGGGGAAGGTCATGTTCTGGCAATAGGGTTGTGCCGGGCTTCAATGGCTGCTGCCATGACCGGAAAAACAATTGGTGACCAGATAAAGACGGGGAATGTGCCGGAAAGATTTAAACCATATGGTTCAACAATTGAAGAAATATTTTGCGACCTTCCCGACTTGCGTGCCATTTACGGTACAAAGGCGAATCAATTTCCCACCGGGGCTATCGGTGTTTTTTCTTATCTGAATAAAATTGCATTTGGGTTAAAGCATTTTGCTGCCCTGAATCGTAAATTTAACATGGACCTTTTGAACAAAAGTGACCTCATCCCCCTGACATCCGAAGCCAGGGCCTTGATGGCAAATGAATGGTTTGTACCGTTAAAATAATAACCTAGGGATATCCGCTGAAAAAAGATCCAAATGGAGTTGTGAAAATAGCAAATAGAGAACCAACCCGTCGTTACCTTTAGGCGGTATATCATATGATGATTAATTTTTCACAAACGAGAGGACTGAGATGAAATTTACCCCCAAGAAACGGATGGTTACTTCACAAACATCTTGAATTACTCATGTCGGCGTTCATCTTTTTTTTTAAATGTTAAAGGGCCTTTGAGTTATGATATACAATTAAGAAACGGGAACCGGGCCTACAGATCCAACACGCCATTATTTTTTATCATAGCTGTGACAAACTGTGACACTAAGCTGTGACACTGCTATGACAAATACTGTGACATTTGGAATTCAGGTTGGCAAATCACGATGTTGTTTTAATATAACATCCATGAATCGAAAGATTTCAACAAAAAAATGAACCGCTATTACCGGTTATTTTTGCGTACGCAGGGATGAAAAAATGAAAATAAATCCAACTATCGCAAAACCCGTTCTTCTTATCGTCGCAGCTGTTGTGTTATTCACGCTGCCGTGAATCCAGCAGCACCGATGCTCTGGCCCCAAAGATGGTAAATAATTTTTTTAAATTTCTGTTATTAAAAAATGAATATGATATTATCATTATCAAAGTGATCCTCTTTTTATGAAAATCCAAAATCAGGTGATGCCATGGTCATGTTTTCTAACCTTTTGAAGGGCTTATTCTTAAGCGCGTTCCCAATAATCAGCTTGTTTGCCACCCCTTTGCCCCTGTCCTTTGCCGGACAGGGACAAGATCCGGCAACATTTGTTGACACCTATGGTTTGTCCGGTATTCTGATATTGCTTGTCAGTCTTGGGATTGCGGCCATGGGATGGCGAAAAGAAAAAAAAATCAATCACCTCTTAACGGGTCAGCAGGAAGTACTTCAAAAGAGTTGTGAAAAATATAAAATGATTGTTGAAAGATCCGGGGACGGCATCCTTATCGTCCAGGATCTAACCATCAAGTATGCAAATTCATGTGTCTATGAAATATTGGGGCTTGAAAAAAAGGATACATTGTCTGACCATTTAATGGATTATATTTTCCCCGATGACCTGGGGCTTGTGCTGGCACATTATGAAAAAATAATGCTTTCCCTTGATGAAAAAACCAGGTTTACCATGAGGGTCTTAACGGGGGATAAAACTATTCGTTGGGTCCAGGTCCGGTCTGTCAGTGTTCTATTCCAAGGAGCACCCGCCGCCCTTTCTTTTATGGAGGATGTAACCGGGCTTAAGAACATGGAAATGGATTTGCAACAGGCCCAGAGAATGGAGGCCATCGGTGCCCTCTCCGGTGGTATTGCCCATGATTTTAACAATATCTTAACCACCATCCTTGGCAACGCAGAACTTGCCTTGCTGGATGTGAACGAAACAGACCCAACCCATGAAGCGTTCCAGCAGATTTATGCATCTGGTCTTCGGGCAAGGGAGCTGGTTCAACAAATCTTGACCCTAAGTCGTAGCCATTCAGGGGAAGTTATCCCTTTGTCCCTTGACTCCGTAGTAAAGGAAGGCTTGAAATTGCTCAGATCTTCCCTGCCGCAAAATATCCGGATTGTTGAAACCATTGATCGGGATTCGGGCAGGGTCAAGGTGGATGCCACCCTTATTTATCAGGTATTCATGAATTTGTGCACCAATGCAAAACATGCCATGGAGAAAAACGATACCGGTGTCCTTGAGGTTATTCTTACCCGTGTGGACCTGCCTTGTGAAAAGATTGAAAATCCTCCAGACTTGCCAGCCGGAGGGTATGTTAAATTAAGTGTTATCGACAATGGGGAGGGTATTGATCC
>CAXHYW010000804.1:0-2437 GCA_964021475.1 uncultured Desulfobacteraceae bacterium
AACTTTCCGGGGATACCAAACGATTTTGCGGGGTGGGCCGTACCGCCTATGCCAAGTTTGAGGGGATTGGGCTCATTGAACAATACTTTGGGACATTCCTGAGATGAATCGTCATACCGACTCAATCACCTCTGAACAGCGGGACAAGGAAACCGCCGTATTTTGGGCCATCGCCCTGGATTCAGTATTGGTTATTTTTCTCACATTTATCGGGATGTTTTCCGGTTCCATGACCTTTATTTCAGAACTGCTCCGATGCGCGCTGTTGCTCTCCATAGAATATGTATCCTATATTATTCTGCGGCGCACCCACCGGGGTAAATTTCAGGCCTTCGAATTCGGCACCGGTAAAATCGAACGAATCGTCAACCTTTTGGTCGCCTTTGGTCTTTTTATTGCCTGTTTGTATATCTTTACCAAACTCCTTTCTCCTGGGGAAGGGGTTCCAATGTCCTCGTCCAACCTGATCCTGTCAGTGTTTGCAGCGGATTTGAATTTGATCCTCAATGTCTATTTCACCATAGCCTTCGTGAAAGTTAACACCCAGGAAAGTTCCGTTATCATCTCTTCCCAGATCAAGTCCCGCCTTGCAAAAACCATTGCCTCGGCCATCGTTCTGGCCATACTCATCCTGACCCTTTGCCTGCCCGATCCCAAATCTGCTAGGCTTGTGGATACGCTGGGATCGATATTTGTGTTGTGCTACATGCTGGGGACTGCTTTCGACCTGATCAGAGAAAGTCTGCCGGAGATATTGGACCGCACCGTGGCGGAACCGGATCATTACCAGATTTTAAGGGTGCTGACGGCCCATTTTGATCAGTATGACGGATTCAAAGGATATCGAACCCGCAGGTCCGGCAAGGACCTGTTTATCCTGACAAACCTGTGTTATTTCCCCGCGACCCCCCTGGCCCGGATCGAAATCCGCCTGAACCCCATACGAGAAGCCCTGGAATCACAATTCCCCGGATCCAAGGTAACGATCATTCCTGAAATAATGGAAGGATGATCATGCCGGTCATTAACAATCCTGGCCCTAGGAGTCTGAATTTGTTCGTTAGATTCAAAAAAACCGCTGCTGCAAAAAAAACATGGGAGGAATTGTTAAATTCCGGTCTATTTGCTGAGTCTGAATATTGTAAATCATGCAATGAAGATTTTGTTCAAGACTGGAACAGGAATTTAAAATGACCCCCCTGTGATTTCGTTTATACAGATTATTCTCTGGAGTGTTTTGCTCTTCAGCCTGATAATATTCCTGCATCAAAGTATTATTGATTTTGAATTGCAGATTCACCGGAAAATAGGTTGTAATGATAAACTTGACAAAGGCATCCAAATAGGGCGGATAAAAACATTCACTTTTTTTATTGCTGTTGATCATTATTTCAAGGGCTTTTCCCACAGAAGACCCCTTTTTATAAACCCTTTCGGCTGTGATGGCTTCAAAGGTGTCGGCAATGGCTATTACACGGTAGAATTTTCTGGCAGAATAGTATATTTCATTGAGTTTCGTCTGGGCTTCAGCTGTAAGATATTGATAATAGGATGTACGGGTATCCTTTGCGATGCTGTAGCTTTGGGGTGAATTTTTATCTTCCTTGATATGGTGCAGGGCCATGATAAAGGCTTCAGGGCTCAGATCCAGTTGATTGTTGGACGATAGGATATACGATAACAGCACATGGCTTTTCATGATATCATTTTCCAGCTGGGTCAGCCGTCCTTTTTTATAAATGACCTCTTCAGGAATCAGAGCCTTCCCGCCGTCATGGCCAAGGCAGATAATGCACAGTTTTTTATAGTCCTGTTCCAAAAAATCATCCAGTTGCTGTGAAAGAAGCAATGAGATCCATGCGGTTTTAATAACATGAATCAGGGTTTCCCCCACCTGATATTTCCCAAGGCTGAATAGTTTCTTTTCAGTTTCTATTATTTTTTTTAACGCTGCCGCAGTTGCAATATATTTTTCCTCGGATGTGATGGCGCTGTTGGCAAAATCAAGGTAACCCTTCAGTTCACCATAGTGATCCTTAAAAATCGGTATGGAATTGCCGGAAATGGTGCGGGAGATAAACTGATGAACATTCTTCTGCATAACCGGAACATTTTCGTTCTTAAGAGTGTCTAAAAAAATCCTCTTGCTTTTAATCAGCTCGGTCATGGCCAGATCAAGAGCATGATCCCTGACTTCGTCCGTTACATCATTTTTATTCACTTTAAAATTTATTTTATAATCGTCAAATATCTTGAGGAGTTCAATTGAAATCCTTGTATTTGCAGCGGCTATAAGGTCATTCTGGTAATAGATATTAACTGCCAGTTGTTTTCCGATAATATGAGCCATTATCGACTGGTATTTTTCTTGAAAAACACCCTTATTGGCATCTTCAAATATACTTTCTGATTTTCCCATTTGGCCCAGGGGAAAATA
>CAXHYW010000805.1:0-2434 GCA_964021475.1 uncultured Desulfobacteraceae bacterium
TATTTTCAGTATCCATTTTGACCGGATGCACTTCCCAAAAAAACACATCACCTGTCTTTAGCCAATCTTCGGATCCTGATACCCCCCGATCTATTGCCACAAAGTTTGAGGATCTTATTATTTGTGCCAGGATAAACCGTAAAATGATTTCAGATGATTTGGTAAAATCAACCTCCATTAATGTGGATGTCTACAATGGAATCGCCTATCTGAAAGGAAATGTTGAAAACGAATCACAAAAACGTATGGCCGCCGATCTGACACGGGGGGTGGAAGGGGTTGTCAAGGTCAAAAACCTTCTTGTTGTCAAGCGAACAATTCCATAACCGAACAGCCCCAAAATCTAACTGCCATTGGTTCGCTTTTCCCAGCGTTTTTTCTTTTTTACCTTTTCGGCGATGGGGGCACACCGGGTCTCAATACATCCTTCTCCCAAAAGCGTTTTTACCTGGTCAAAAAAGATCGAATCAGAACAGGTCATATATTCATCACCCAATTTTACCACTACCGGGGGTTGACCTTCATCAATTTGTATTTTTAAATAAGCGGTACAATCACCGGGATACCGTTCGATAATGGGTTTTAATTGTTCCAAAACCTCACAACCAAATGTTGCCGCATCCAGATCGATGAGAATCCCACTGGTCCACTCCTGCCCGGCCCGTTCAATGGGAACGATTTTCTCCCCAATCAATTTGACAATATTTTCTGTTTTCTGAACTTCTGCCTCCAGAATCACAAGCTGTTCTTCTGCCAAAATCGGATGAATCTTGGCGTAAAGATTGGGAAAGATAACCACCTCCACACTGCCGGACTGGTCTTCAATGGCACAAAAGGCCATCATATCCCCTTTTTTGGTTTTATGAACCTTTAGCACCTTAATGGTTCCGCCGATTCGAATCATTTTCTCATTTGCCATGTCCTGGAGACTGATGGTGTTGACATTGGCAAATTTTTGAATAATATCAGCGTACTTATCCATGGGATGCCCTGTGATATAAAACCCCAACGCTTCCTTTTCCAGACCCAGCAAAACATTGTCCTCCCACTCTTCGATATTCGGAAGTTTGGGAACACTTACGGGAAGGGCTGCCCCCATGTTGGAGTCGGCAAACAGGTCCAGTTGGGAGTCTGCCTTTTCCCGCTGTATCCTGTTGCCATGGTCCAGGGCATCTTCCAGAACCGCCATCATCTGGCTTCGTTTTGCCCCGGCTTCATCAAAGGCACCGCATTTGATCAATGCCTCCAACACCTTTTTATTGGCCTTACTGGTGTTCACCCGCTCGCAAAAATCATAGAGACTTTTGTATGGCCCCTCTTCATTTTCCCGGATAACCACAATGGACTCAATGGCCGCATCCCCAATCCCTTTAACGGCTGCCAACCCAAAGCGGATGGATCCGTCGGACACGGTAAAATGGGCGTCACTCTCATTGACATCCGGGGGCAGCACATTGATATTGTGGCCCCGACATTCATCCATGTATTTGATGACCGCATCGGAGTTGTTCCGTTCAGAGGTCATCAAAGCCGCAATAAACTCCAATGGGAAATTGGCCTTTAAATAGGCGGTCTGATAGGCAATCAGGGCATAGGCCGCACTATGGGACTTGTTAAACCCGTATCCCCCAAATTTTTCCATGAGATCAAAAAGTTCTGCTGCTTTTTTCGGGTCATGACCATTATCAGTGGCACCCTTTACAAACATCCCCCGGTGCTCTTCCATCATGGCGGCAATCTTCTTACCCATGGCCTTTCTAAGCCCATCAGCATCTGCCATGGAGTAATTGGCCAGAACCCCGCCAATTTTCATCACCTGTTCCTGGTATAAAATAACCCCATAGGTCTCACTTAGAACCTCTTTGAGTTCATCAAACAGGTAAACCACTTCTTCCCGGCCATTTTTTCTTTCTACATAGGAATCGGCCATACCACTATCAAGAGGGCCGGGACGATACAGGGCCACCAGGGCCACAATATCGGAAAAGGTGGCGGGTTTGAGCCGGGTGATCAACTCTTTCATGCCCGAGCTTTCAAGCTGGAACACACCGGTGGTATCCGCATTTTGAAGCAGCTCAAAGGTTTTTTTGTCTTCATAGTCCAGCTGGAGTAAGTCAGGGGCAACCTTTCCCTGTTTTTCAATGAGGGCAATACAGTTTTTAATAACGGTCAGGTTTCGCAACCCCAAAAAATCAAACTTTACCAGCCCCAGTTTTTCCGTATAGTTCATGTCAAACTGGGTAATGGTTTCCCCTTCCTTCCCCCGGAAAAGAGGCAAATATTCGTTCAGGGGTTTGTCCGCCACCACCACGCCGGCAGCATGGGTGGAGGCATGCCGGGGAAGTCCTTCCAGAAGCATGGCAATTTCCAGCATCTGGGTTTTTTCATCGGACTCTTCACATTTTGTCCGGATGGCCGGTACTTCCTCAAGGGC
>CAXHYW010000806.1:0-2431 GCA_964021475.1 uncultured Desulfobacteraceae bacterium
CGAGATTCTCCGGAGTGACTGGAGTTCAGACGTGTGCTCTTCCGATCTTGCGTTTGGGAGAGCTTGAAAATCTTCCCATGAAAGACCAGGAAGTTGACACCGTGATCATGAGCATGGTGCTTTACCATATTTTTGAACCTGAAAAATCCATCCATGAAGTGTTCCGGGTGCTTAAACCCGGGGGAATATTTTTGCTGGCAGATTTTGAGAAACATGACCAAGAGCATATCAAGGAAATCATTGGGGGGGCCTGGTTGGGATTTGAAAAACAGCAGATTGAATCCTGGCTTTTGACAGCTGGGTTTTCCCTAAAAACCTTTAACCGGTATGAAGTTGAAAAAGGGTTGTGTATTAATCTTTATATGGTAGAAAAATAAATCATATCCCTAAGGATGTCGGTTTTTTTATTGAATTTTATTTTGAAATAGGCATATGCATGCCCTTTATTTTTGATCTTTAAAGGAGGAATTATGATTGTTCCAGTAATCCTGGCAGGTGGGGCAGGTACAAGGCTGTGGCCCCTTTCGAGAGCTTTGTTTCCCAAACAGCTGATTGACCTTTATAATGATAAAACCATGTTGCAAAATACGCTTTTGCGGCTTGACAGCATTGAGGAAATGGCATCTCCCGTGGTGGTCTGCAATGAAGCTCATCGGTTTATGACCGCCGAGCAATTGCAACAAATCGGCCACGTCCCCCACTCCATTATTTTGGAGCCCGTGGGGAGAAATACCGCCCCTGCCATTGCCATAGCTGCCATAAAATTGCTTGAAAAAGAAAACGACCCTGTCATGCTGGTGCTGCCAGCCGATCATGTGATTGAAAATGTCAGTCACTTCCATGAAAAAATAGCCCAGGGTCGTGAATTGGCGGAAAAAGGATTTTTAATCACCTTTGGGATTGTTCCGGTATCCCCTGAAACCGGGTATGGATATATTAAAAAAGGTCAGGGGATGGATGATCTGCCCCAGGTCTGTAAAATTGAATGTTTTGTTGAAAAACCGGATCAACAGCGTGCCCGGGATTATATTCTATCAAATGAATACTGCTGGAATTCGGGAATGTTTATGTTCAAGGCCTCTTCGATCATTGACGAACTTGCACAATATGCGCCTGATATGCTGACACTTTGTCGGCAGGTGATGGCGACTGGAACACAGGATCTTGACTTTTTAAGGATTGATAGAAAACTTTTTGAAACCCTGGCCCCGGACTCCATTGACTATGCGGTGATGGAAAAAACCGACAAGGGGGTGATGATTTCCCTGGATGCTGGTTGGAATGATCTGGGGTCCTTTGATGCCCTGTGGCAGACCGGTGCCAAGGATGGAAACTGCAATGTGATAACGGGGGATGTTTTAACCCAGGATGTCAATGATTCCTATATCCATGCAGAAAGTAGGCTTGTTGCTGCCGTGGGTCTTGAGAAGTTTGTCATTGTTGAAACTTCGGATGCTATTCTGGTTTCCCCCAGGGATCGGGTTCAGGATGTTAAAAAAATTGTTCTTCAGCTCAAAGCTAAAAAAAGAGAGGAGTCCGTTACCCATAGAAGGGTTTACAGGCCTTGGGGCAATTATGAGAGCATTGATTCTTCCCTCCGGTATCAGGTAAAGCGGATCACGGTCAAACCAGGTGCCAAGCTTTCTTTGCAAAAACATTACCACCGTGCGGAACACTGGACCGTGGTTTCAGGTACGGCAATCGTAACAAAGGGGGATCAGGAAATGTTGCTCCAGGAAAATGAATCAACCTATATCTCTCTTGGTACGGTGCACCGGTTGGAAAACCCCGGAACGATTCCCCTGGAATTAATTGAGGTACAGTCAGGTTCTTATCTGGGAGAAGATGATATTGTCAGACTTGATGATGTGTATGGCAGGAAAGAAGATTAAGCGCCTTTAGGAAAGATCGGTATAATCGCCCCTATCGATTTTAATTTGCTCCACTTTAACAAGTGTTGTAAGGTGGGTGAGTATTTTTTCCAGTTGCGGATCGGAGGTTGGCGACTGATCCAGTTCTTTCCGGAGGTGGCGGTTTTTTTCGGATAGATCTTCAAGGAGCGCGTGGGCCTGCTTTAAGGTGTTATCCGGGTTGGAAAGCATGGAAGCGTAGGTGTCCAAAAGATCAATGGATGCATTGATCTTTTCGGCAATGGGGTTCCCTTGGGGGGGGGCTTGGTCCGACAGATTGATTGTTTGGGCTTTGTATGCGCCTTCAAGTTCGGGCAGCCCCTGGGATGTCGGTGTTAAATCTGCTTCCCCGGACAGGGAACCAATTTGTTCCGACAGTATTTTTCCAAAAAGCTCCCTTGTTCCGGAAGAAAGCGTTCCCTTGCCGGAAGTTAGGGTGTTTCTGGAGATTTCTTGAAGTTGTGATGGCTTTGCCGGGATTTCTTTCATAAATTGGTTCTCTTAGAATAAAGGTATTGTAA
>CAXHYW010000807.1:0-2430 GCA_964021475.1 uncultured Desulfobacteraceae bacterium
CCGAAAAAGAAGATGTTGAAAAAAAAGATGCTGAAAAAAAAGGCATCGGCCTTGTTATCATGCAGCATAGGGCCGATCTTATCGGGGCCAGGCTTGAAATTCTTGAAAATACAACAGGGGGAACTATCATCCGGTGCAGAATCGAAAAAAAATATTTATCGTAGACGACCATCCGGTCTTTCGAAAAGGACTTGCCCAGCTCATTAACGAAGAAGCAGATCTTCAGGTGACCGGTGAGGCCGAAAGTGTGAGCCAGGCCATTGACTTGATTCAACAGGGGGCCCCGGATCTGATGATTGTCGACATCTCGCTTAAGGACAAATCCGGGATTGATCTTGTTGAATATATAAAGGAACACTTTCCCAAGCTTCCGGTTTTGGTAATCTCCATGCACGATGAATCCCTTTATGCAGAACGGGTTTTAAGGGCCGGGGCCCTGGGGTATATCACAAAGCATGAGATGACCGGTGATGTGGTCATGGCGATTCGTCAGGTGATCGCAGGCAAGCGGTATATCAGCGCCAATATGGTGGATGCCCTGCTGGGGAAAATGATGGCCGGAACAAAGGGAGACGGTATCAGTCCCCTGGAGATTCTTTCCAATCGGGAACTGGAGGTATTCCAGCTCATGGGCCAGGGGTTCAAACGGGGGGAAATTGCCTCGCTTCTCCATTTGAGCGTTAAGACCATTGGCACCTACCGGGAAAACATTAAACAAAAAATGAACCTTAAAACTGCCCCGGAATTGATGAAACATGCGGTCACCTGGGTCCAGTCCCAGTAAACAGCTAAAAAGAATCGTATCCGGCTGGATGAAGGCTACGATTCCCATAAGAAAACGAGCCCGCCTGGAAAGGAATGCCGGGACATCGAAAGCAGACCGATGAGATCAGGGCCGCAGAGGAAACACTTTTGGGCCTTTATCAACACCAGATATCACTTCTATTCCGGCCGTTTTCCTTGGCCCGATACAGGGCAGTATCAGCATAATGAATCATTGCCTGGCAGTCCTTAACCGCCTCTGACATGGTGCATACACCACAGGAAACTGTAATGGGAATGGTATGGCCGGCTTTGGATTGAAAGGTTTGTTTCTCAATGCCGGATCTGAGTTTCTCGGACACACTCAATGCTATTTTTCCCGGCGTCCCGGGAAGTACAATGCAGAACTCCTCCCCGCCGTACCGCGCAAAGATATCCGAGTCTCGTATGTTGCCTGAGATATTCTGGGATATCCATATTAACGCCTCATCTCCGCATTTATGCCCGAAGGTGTCATTGATTTTTTTGAAAAAATCGATATCCAGCAAAATAACCGAAAATATGGTGTTGTATCTTTGATTCAAATCAAGCTGCCTTTCAAGGAGAACGAATAACTGCCGTCTGTTAAAGATCTGGGTCAACGGATCTATGGTTGCAAGGTGGGATAATTTCAGCTCCAGGGCGTTAATCTCATGGTCAAAGATTCCCGTGACAACAACAAGCCCCCCAAAGCAGGTTATTATGGAAATATAGTAAAGAATCTGATTGTCTGCATCACTGATCGGAATCGTGAACCCCGAATCGGGCATGATTTCCGCAAGAAAAAAGAGAAAGGCTGCCAAAAAGGTGAACACAATCTTGGGCACAAGCTCATTTTTATTAAATAATAGAATTACAATCGGCGCCAGGATAAAAAAGAAAAAATGAAACCCAGAACTTTTTGAAAATAAAATAGCCGAATATAAAAAAATATGGGTCAGATAGACAGAGAATAGCCATATCCTTCCCTCAAAATATTTATTCTGGATCGAAAACCAGTAGGTTGCCAGATAGAGTATAAAAAACGGGGTGATGATTTTTGCCGCCAGCGGTTTTTCTATAACATAAATATAAATTAAAAAGTATATGATTGTCGTAAACAAGGCTATGAGAATGAGTAAATTAAGCTGCCGTACCTTTTGCGCAATTTTTATGTCCGAACCGGTTACGCCGATATTCAATAATTTTTGCAACTGATACATTAATGCAGATCCCATTCAACGACCCTTATGGATTCAATTTTATTTTTAGTCTAACGTAGAAACCCTGGTCCTCTGGGCCGGGATATTTACAAAAAATAAAAGTATGTCATAGAGGATGGCCGTGTTCAAGACAAAATCAAAAATATCATCCCCCCCCCCCAACCCAACGACCGGATTACAAAAGGCAGAGGCCTAATCAAAAACGGTCAATTGTTTGCTCCCTGCTGCCATGATGGACGCTATTTTTCCCAGATCCATTGCCTGAATGCCATCGGTTCCTTCGTAAATGGAGGCGAGTTTACAGTCCCTTGCCAATTGTTTGTGTTAAGCATAGGTCTTTCGCCTAGGGTAATATCGGTATTTCGACCTAGACTAAAAAGGTTCTCTATCGATTTCCAGCCCCTTCTATATGGAGCATATTATCGAC
>CAXHYW010000808.1:0-2429 GCA_964021475.1 uncultured Desulfobacteraceae bacterium
TGGGTGCAAAATATCTGGAAACACAATCAGTCCGGTCTCCGGGTGCAGTGACGACTGTATGGGTGAAGTCGCTCGATTAAATTCAAGTCGGGTTTTATGCCCCTTTTTCTCGTTTGGTACAAAAAAATCATGGCCCATTGTTTCTGGATTTGATAGCTTAAATCCGGGTCTGTGTAAACATTCCCAGGCCACAAAAACAGATGTCAGGCATGGAACTTAAATGAATATGGAGACGGATAATGGCTGAACACAATTGTGAAAAATGCAAGTTTCGGGCAACATATGACAAGAATCATGGATCCTTTTTAGGGCGGGTATGGCGATGGCATATTAATTGGTGCCCTGGCTGGAAACGCTATATCACCTCTATTCCCGAGGACAAAAAAGCTGAACTCACAGAACAATATGGTTTGAAAAAAAGCTGAAATCAGTCATTTGTATAGAATCAAGTACGTCAGAGTTGCCGCAAATCCTATAATTCTCACACAACATTTAGGTCGGGTTACAGGGGGCCCGGCATTTTGTTGTTTCAAAAAAAACCCCTGACATACCGAGCTTTCCCTTCTGGATTGTAAGCAGGAAAGCATCCATTTTATCGAATCCATCCAGGGAATGAAGAACAATGATCCGTATCTGGATCACCTGGTAAAACCCTTTGAGAATATGACATATGCCGCCATGGTTACCAAGTGGCTGGCCTGAAACAGGAACGGGTGATTGTTCTGTCTGAATCATTTTCATTTCAAATCTTCCTATAAATCGATTGTAGTCTTAAACACAATAACAGCATCCCCGATAATCCGACCGATTTCGGGGTGCCCCTGTTCATTTAATTCCATTTCCACTTCTACTATGCCTTTTCTCCCTACGGAAAAGCCCTGATACACCTTAAAATTCACCTTTTTCTGACCATCCGTTGGAAGAAGTAAGCCATGTTGAATTAAATAGGCCCCCAAAGCACCTCCTGAGCTTCCATTTACAGGATCTTCATTAATACCCATGGCTGGACCAAACATCCGGGCGCTTATTAGACAATCTGCTTTTGGTGATTGTGGAGCAAACACCAAATATCCATTACATTTGATTTGCTGGCTAATTTCAGTTAATCGTGAAAAATCAGGCGTCAGTTTTTTCAATGTCTCAAAAGAGTTAAGTGCAATAAAGACCTTACTGTGACCGGTTGATACAATTTGAATGGGGGCATTTTCAATCATATCACGTTCTTGTATACCCAAGGCCAGTTCTATTTTCTCCCTCAACAATTGATTTAGCGGTTCCTCAAATTGGATATCGCCCTGGGTCATAACAATTTTATAATCCTGGTTTTGTTTAATGATATCCACTGGCAAACACCCGACACCAACCTTCTGGATCAACCGCTGTGACGGCAACATGCGTTCAACAGCCAAAACATAATGAGCGGCAATCGTGGCGTGCCCACACATGGGAACTTCCATTTGCGGAGTGAAAAAACGCACATGCACATCATATTCCCCTGGTTTCCCATCAAAAATAAAAGCAGTTTCCGAATTGTTCATTTCCCGAGCAATCTTCTGCATGGTATTTTCATCCATATTGTCTGCATTAATGACAACTCCGGCAGGGTTTCCGGCAAATCGTTCCTTGGTAAATGAATCAATTTGATACAAAGTGTATCTCATAAATATTCCGTTTGTTATGATGAAAAAAAATTATCGCCTAGTTACCGATTATTTAATTCAACTCCCAGTTTTTTGTGGGAGGATCACCGTTGGCGTTAAGTGATTTGTTATATTATTTCAGTTTTAGGTAAAGATTCATCCTGCTCCATTAACTCATAGAAGAATTTGACAGAATTAAATTGAAACGTTCTGATAATAATCCAATGTGAGATAGATCCCAATATGATACCTATCCCAAAGGGGATGAGCTTCAGGATTAAATTAAAAATAAACTTTTTTGCTAATGCTTTTTGTGATTTTTTAATAATTAATCTTATCGCCTTGTCTGACAGATTTTTAACCATTTTTCCCCCAATTGGGTTGCCAAAATCCACAACCGTATCAATGTCTAAAGTGGAACCAAAGCATTTAAGGGTTACACGTTTAAGTTTATCTGTGTCAGATATTCCATAGCAATATCCAATTGAAAAAATAAGATAAACTTGATTTTTGATTAATTGGGAAAAATCGAATAATGAAATTCCAATTTGAATCATGGATCCAACGCCAGGAATTGCACCGGGAATGGCCATTATCCCCCCTTGAATTGCGCATTTTTTCTTTATTTTAATCGCTACTTTTTTTGCTAATTTGTCGTTGTCCAATTTTGGATGTTTGGTTTTTATATCATCTACGAACGCAAAAATTTCATCCGTATTTCCCGCAATCAGTTCAATAATTTTAAAAACAGTTTTTTCAATCATTTTTTGCTTATAACATGAAAACCTG
>CAXHYW010000809.1:0-2421 GCA_964021475.1 uncultured Desulfobacteraceae bacterium
GGTAAGAAAAAAACCTTCCAAAATTCACCTGTTAACCACTCGAACGCCTTTTAAAAAAAAGATTGGAGAAATTGCCCCTGTCTTAAATTCCGGGGTTTGGGATATGGTTAAAAACTGTGGCAAGCTTTGCCAGGGATCTGTTCAAATTATCACGGTTGAAAACTTCCAAGGAAACCACCCCTTCATAGGTGGACAACAATTGAAAGGTAGTTGCAAACAATTCATCGGGGAGCCTGTCCAGACGGGTATGATCCTTGGGTGCCGGGCCGGAAAAATCCACCCCGTGCAGATGGACAACCGGTATTTTCCCCTGAAAAAGTTCAAAGGTGGTTCTCAAATCATGGCCATATTTGAAGTGGTGACCCGCATCAATGCACAGACAAAGATCAAAATCGGTCACCAACGGTTGAAGAAAGCCAGGTGCGTACCAGAGGGTTTCCAGGGAAATTTTACCCGGGTCCGGCAAAAGGGGCACCAGACGCTCCAGGCCACGGTGGGCCCGTTCTTCCCATAAGGCAAGGCCCCCCGTGGTCATGGCCCTGTCCATGGGCAGATGAAGGGTATATGTGGTGGGGGTTAAAGGGGCAAATAAGGCCACCACCTCCAGAAGGATATCTGCTGCCATGGCCTGTTGATCATCTGAAATGTCGGTGAGGTTGATATCTGTGGGCAGATGAATGTTATAAGACAGATCCAGCTCTTTTGACAATTGTTCAAGCACCCTGATATCTTCCCTGGAGGGCAATACCCCCTTGGGGCTGCTTTCAAATACCAGCAGCTCTATCTCGTCAAAGAACCTCCCTATTTTCTGGACATTGGGAATGATATGGTCCGGATAAATAAAGGAGGTGGTTCCCAAACGAAAGGGCCGATCCGGCAATGGGGGGTTCTTCTCATTCATTTTGATTTCCCTTTTCAGCGGACTTAATTAAAAATGGTTTAACCGACTTATTTTAACAGAACGGGTTTAACTGAACTTGTTTAAAAAAACACGCTCACCCCACAGGCCACCAGGGTGGAGATCAGGGCAGAAAGCATCATCAATTCACAGGCCCGGGTGATTCCATGGAGGTCCGGATCATTAAATTGTTCCCCGATATAGGGTTTGTCCACCAGGTTTCCATGGTACACACTGGGACCGCCCATTCGTATCCCTAATGCTCCGGCAAAACTTGCTTCGGGATACCCGGCATTGGGACTTTTGTGACGCCGGCCTTGGGAAATTCCTGTTTTCAGGGCAGACAGACCTCTTTGGGCAGACAATAAAAAGGCGGCAAAAAAGATCACCAGAACCGAAAGCCTGGCCGGTATAAAATTAGCCACATCATCGATCCTCGCCGATGCCCGGCCAAACAGAAGATAGGTCTCATTCTTATATCCCACCATGGAATCCAGGGTATTGACCATTTTATAGGCCATGGCCCCTGGCACCCCGAACAACAGGACAAAAAACAAAGGCGATAAAAAACCGTCCACAAAATTTTCTGCCACGGTTTCCACGGTGGCCCGGGTAACCGCTACCGCATCCAGATTTTGCGTCTCACGCCCCACAATCATGGCCACCTTTTTCCGGGCGGTTTGAATATCCCGGGATTCAAGGGGGCGCGCCACCGCAACCGCCGCCTGGACCAGGCTCGTGGCAGAAAAACAATAAAAAAGGAGTATCACCTGGACGAAAATCCCCAACAACGGGTGAATCCAAGTCGTAAGTTTCACCACGCCAAAAGAAAGGGCCCAGGTGGAAGCTATCAAAAAGACAGCAAAGAAAAGTCCTGAGAAAAGGGGGTTTGAAACCCAAGCTCGAAACCGGGGTTCAAAAAAAGTGATGGCATTGCCCATGCCCACCACAGGATGGGGCAGCCATCGGGGGTCCCCCACCAAAAAATCCAGGACAAAGGCGGCAAAAATAACCCAGGCAATCTCACCCATGGGTGTTTTCCCCAATGGCCAGAACTTTTTTAATACTATCAGCCAGGGCCAGGTTAATCTCTCTTGTCTTGAGGGAAAACCGCACAAACCTATGGGTCAATCCATGAAAATTTCCACAGTCCCGGATGAGAATTTTATCCCGGCCAATGGCCCGGCAAAAATCAGGGGCTGTCATCTGATCCAGTTCCGCCAGAATAAAATAGGAAGGCGCATCAAAAAGGCGGATGCCGCTAATTCCCCCAAGGGCAGTCGTAAACACCTGCCTTTCTTGTCTGGTATAGACCCGGGTCTGTTCATAAAAGGGTTCAATCAATTCGGGATGGGCAAAAATATCCGTAATCACTTCCTGGGCAAGGGAGTTGACACTCCAGGGCTGATAATACCCCATCACTTTATCGATCAAGGATCTGGCTCCGCTTAAAAAACCGGTACGAAGCCCGGGGATTCGGAAAATCTTTGACATGGAAGACAAGACCAGCAGGTTGGGATAAT
>CAXHYW010000810.1:0-2414 GCA_964021475.1 uncultured Desulfobacteraceae bacterium
GGAACTTGAAAATACCCTTCACCGGCTCGTCAATCTGGACGGCCTGGAATTTCTCAGCAACCCGACAATGAAACCCCATGACAATCCCGGAGGGGAATCATTGTCCACTGATAATCCTGAACTCAGTCTAGGCAAGGCATTAAGTCGGTTTGAAAAAAAGTATGTCACCCGTATGCTGGACCACCATCAATGGAACAGGCGGGATACGGCAAAGGCCTTGTCCGTGGGCCGAAAAACCCTGTATTTAAAAATGAAGGCCCTTGGGATTGAGAACACGGGTCAATAAGTTCCCGTCGGGTCAATGTTTACCCATTTTTGCCATCCTCCCCCGATGCGTCCCTTTCAACAGCAAGGGGTCTTAGAATGGGTTAATCTTGACCCATTTTGCTCTCTTTTTGGACTTTCCGGAATGGCGGGAAACAATGGCATAAATTACAAAAATAAGTTTATGAGAGAGGAATCAAAAGGTTGTCACGAACCCGGTTGCAGATCGTTTTTGCCCTGGCATGGAAGTTGTAAGTTCTGTCTGCAGATCCAGACAACTCATGGTTTATAAAGAAGATTGCAAGGCGTTTAAACAAAAACTTTGGGTAAAATCAAGCAAACCATCCAACTGAAAAGGGGGCAAAAAAATGAATGATCGCCTGAAAAACAATTTATCCGCAGAGGACAAAGCAAGATTCGGTACATTGAACAAGGAAAATATTGATTTTCTCATGGAACGTTACAATCGGGTGAACCGATTGGTGATCGCGGACATGATCCGGCGCAGCGCCTATCATTATCCGGACAAGACAGCCCTGATCTTTGGGGATAAATCCCTGACATATGCCGAGTTAGAGGCTGCGAGCAACCGGGTGGCCAACGGCCTCACCGATCTGGGGGTTGAAAAGTATGACCGGGTGGCAATCCTGGCTCACAATACCATTCACCATGTTCTGACCTGGCTGGGATGCTGTAAGATCGGAGCGGTTTACCTGGCCATCAACTATCTGTTAAAGGGAAAAGACGTTAGCTATTGCATTGATCACTCGGAAAGCCGTGTGTTTATCGTGGAAGATTCGCTCTACGAACTGGTCAGCGAGGTTCTGGATGAGATGAAAACCGTAAAAAGCCTGATCTGGTCCGATGATGTTGACGGACAGGCGCCGCCCAATGATCGGTTCAAAAATTTTGAAACCTGGTATCAGAGCTTTCCATCAACGGAACCCGATGTGATACTCCGGGCTGAAGACCCCTGCCAGATGACCTATACCAGTGGAACCGAATCCCTGCCCAAGGGAGTTATCATCAGCAATCAGGCCTTGATTGCACAATATATGGGGGCCATCATTGACGGCCGGTATAGTACCGACGACATCAATGTGAATGCCCTTCCCATCTATCATTGCGCCCAACGGGATGTGTTCTTGAATCCCCTGTTCTGGCTGGGCGGCACCAATATCCTCATGGCGCCGGATATTGAGCAGATTCTCAAAACCATTGACAAATACAGGGCCACCATGTTTTTTGCCCCCCCCACCGTCTGGATCGGCATGCTGCGGCATCCTGATTTTGACAAATTTGATCTTTCCTGCCTGAAAAAATGTTACTACGGCGCCTCCATCATGCCGGTGGAAATATTAAAGGAACTCCTGGAACGCCTTCCCGGTGCCGGTATTTACAATTATTATGGTCAGACCGAGCTTGCGCCTTACCATACCATCCTGAAGGCAGAAGATGCGGTGAAAAAATTGGGATCAGCCGGTATGGCCGGTCTAAACATGGAAACCCGCCTTGAGGATCCCCTGGGACAACCCGTCACCACCATGGGTGATCCCGGGGAAATTTGCGGCAAGGGACCCCATGCCATGATCATGTATTTCAAGGAGCCGGAAAAAACTGAAGCAGCCATGAAGGGCGGATGGTTTCATTCCGGCGACATCGGCATTGCCGATGAAGACCGGTATATTTCAGTGGTGGACCGGAAAAAGGACATGATCAAAACCGGGGGAGAAAATGTCGCCACCAGCGAAGTGGAAGAGGCGATTTACCAGGACAAACGGGTGGAGGAGGTGGCTGTCATCGGCCTGAACCATGCCAAATGGGTGGAGGCGGTGGCAGCAATTGTGGTTCCCCGAAAGGGTGAAACCATCACCGAAAAAGAAATTGTGAACCTGTGTAAAGAACATCTGGCCGGGTTCAAGGTACCCAAAAGGGTTATCATCGTGGAGTCTCTCCCCAAGACCCCCACGGGTAAAATATTAAAACGAAATATGCGGGACCTGTATAAGGATCTTTTTTCATAAAGGATGCCCACATGAATAATGCGTGAAATATTCACGCATTATTCATGTGGTTCAGCGAGAATTGCTGGTCCTTTTCGCGGTTCCTTGACATTCTGGGCATTCCTGGTATTATTTAAATCATTATCC
>CAXHYW010000811.1:0-2407 GCA_964021475.1 uncultured Desulfobacteraceae bacterium
TAAATTATTAATCCTCTCCAGGGCCTGGGTTCTTTCAAGCAGATCGATCAACTGGTTCGAAAACACCGCATCCTTTGCCATGGTATAAAGCCCGAATGCTTCCTTGGAAAGAATGCCTACAAAAAAGACCACCGGAATAAACACCACAAAAAACATGGTGGCACAGGTCAATACAGATGCGATTCTCGGAGAAAGCTTTGTTGAAAAAACCTTGAACACGGGTTTAAAAACCCCCGTGAACACAATCCCCAGAAGAATCGTGGCAAAAAAGGGAGCGATCAATTTACCCATGAGCAAAATGGCGATACAGAACAGCGCAAGGAAAAAGAAAAACACCGCCCGCTGAAATATATTTTGCGCCAAAATGTCACCACTTAAAATAGTCAAAAAAAGGAAAGGCTATAAACCAAGTAAAGCCGTAACATGCAAAATTATTTGCACAGATACGGCTTTACCCCAACAAAAGAAGCATCGGCCTTAGCTGCTGATAATCCCCAGAGCTGCCAGGACAAGAAGTATTTCAAAAATAATAACCTGCACAAAACTTCCGAAAAAATGATATACGATTCCACCGCCGACAATGGCAGGAACCGCTGTGTAGATCAATATACCCAATTTACGCGGAATATCCATAAAAACACCCCTTTAACCCTTTCAATCTTATCGTTAATAATTTCAGTAAAAATCTTACGATTCTTACCATTTTATACCGTCCAAGTAAAGGGCAAACTTACCTTACAAACTTACCTCTCAATGATCATCCCCATGCCCATTCCTCCACCGATACACATGGAAATAAGGCCGGTTGAATAGGACTTGCGTTTCATCTGGTTGATGGCGGTGACCACCTGCCTTGCACCGGTGCAGCCGATGGGGTGACCAATGGAAATTGCAGACCCCAGTTCATTGGGTTTTTCCACATCAATATTTAATTCTCTCATGCAACCCAGTGCCTGGGCGGCAAAGGCTTCGTTCAATTCAATCAGGTCAATATCCCCAATGGTCATGCCCGTTTGCTTCAATACTTTTTTGATGGCAGGAACCGGTCCCAGGCCCATATAGGCCGGATCCAGCCCACCTGCTGCAAACCCTTTTATTTTGGCCAGCACTTCAAGGCCCATTTCATTGGCCTTTTCCGCTGACATCAAGAGAACTGCGGCCGCCGCATCATTGATGCCCGATGCATTTCCTGCGGTCACGCTGCCGTCTTTTTTAAAGGCAGGTCGCAATTTTCCCAGTTTTTCCAGGCTGGTTTCCATGGGGCGCTCATCTGTATCCACAATGGTATCTCCCCTGCGGGAGGAAATGGTCACCGGAACAATCTCCTGGGCAAAAGTGCCGTCCTGTATCGCACCGAAGGCTCGATTGTGACTCAGCAAGGCCAATTGATCCTGCTCTTCCCGGGTGATGCCATATTTTTCCACAATATTTTCTGCTGTCAGCCCCATATGATAACCGTAAAAGATTTCATAGAGCCCGTCCCAAACCATGAGGTCATGGACAGGACCCTGGCCGGTAAGCTCCATTCTATGCCCCCACCTGGCTTTTAGCAATGCCATGGGCGCGTTGCTCATACTCTCCTGGCCACCGGCAAGGATAACATCGGCCTGGCCGGCCATGATGGCCTGGGCCCCCAGGGCAATTGACTTAAGCCCTGATCCACAGATTTTATTGATGGTAAAGGCAGAGGTCTCCCGGCAAATACCGGCCCCGATCATGGCCTGGCGGGCGGTATTTTGTCCCTGTCCTGCCTGGAGTACATTTCCCATGATTACTTCATCAACAAATACCGGCGCCAGGCTGTCATCATAATCATACCCTTTTTTCTCAAGGTCAATCATTCCCTGATCCTTGAGGGTCTCGGGTGAAAACATATTTTGCGCTGAATCAACTTGTGGCCTCAACCCAACCCGTTTCAGAACATCCTTCATAACGCAAGTTCCCAACTCAACCACAGGCACAGCCTTTAAGGTACCACCAAAAGAACCCACCGGCGTTCTCACACCACTGACAATTACAACTTCTTTCATGATAAGGTCTCCATTCATATTGATTTTTTTTTGATTAACAGCTACTTTTTAGCTATATTAATTAAGGTCCATAACAAACAGACCGACAAAAAACAAGGAATTATCCATGTGTTTACTTCTCTTTGGGGTTAAAGCATCCACTTCATTCCCCCTTATACTGGCGGCCAACCGAGATGAATTTTATCAAAGACCCACGGCCGCCATGGATTTTTGGCAGGAAAATCCCTCCATACTGGCAGGTAAAGACATGGAACACGGCGGCACCTGGTTCGGAATCAATACCAAGGGCAGATTCGCGGCACTGACCAATTACCGTGACCTTTCCACGCTCAGGCAAAATGCTCCTTCCCGGGGGAATATCATCGTAAATTTCCTTG
>CAXHYW010000812.1:0-2403 GCA_964021475.1 uncultured Desulfobacteraceae bacterium
GGGCAGAATACTCTCGGTGGTAATATCCCCAAGCCCTGAATCTTCAAACAGGGCCAGCTGGATAATCTGTTCTGTCATGTCCATGGTGTATCACTTCATCTTTTTAATTCGTTCCAGGTTGGCCACAAGCTTTTCATTTTTTTCTTCAAGGCCTGCATGCTGGGTCTTTACCTTGTCAATGACATCCTCCGGCGCCTTATCAAGAAAGCTCTCATTGTTCAGGCGTTTCTGGACCCCGAGCAATTCCTTGGTATTTTTTTCCAGTTCTTTTTCCAGACGATTGATTTCCTTTTCAAAATCAATCACCCCTTCCAGGGAGACAAAACAGGTGGTATTGCCGGTCACACAGGTGGCGCAGGAAGAGGGGATACTGCCCGCATCGCTAAAATAAAAACTTTCCAGAGTACCCAGGTTAACAATCACCGACTTATTTTCCGCAATGATAATCTTTTCCTGTTCATCTTCGGTATTGGCCAGAACCTTAATTTTCATGGAGGGCTGGATATTCATTTCACTCCGGATATTTCGGACATCGGAAATAAGCCCGAAGACAAAACCCATCTGTTGTTCAATGGTCTCATTACGGGTTTGTTCATAAACAGCTTCATCATAGGGATAGGAAGCCTTCATGATAGACCCCTTGGTGGCCGGCAAAATATTGTAAATCTCCTCGGTCACAAAGGGCATGAAAGGATGCATCATCACCAGAATATCTTCCAACACCTTTGCCAATACCGCTCTGACCGTATCCCGGCGTTGCCCACCTTCTTTTTCATAAAGAGCCGGCTTGGCTGTTTCGATAAACCTATCACAAAATTCATGCCAAACAAACTGGTAGAGAGCGGAGGCCGCATCATTAAATCGATAGGTTTCAATTCCCTGTTTTACGGCAAGAGCTGTTGCAGCAGACCGGGAAAGTATCCATTTTTCCGGTAAGGAAAGTTTTTCAGGATCAATCGTGGTATCTTTTTCGGTGATGTGCATAAGGGCAAACCTTGAGGCGTTCCAAAGTTTGTTCACAAAGTGGCGGTACCCTTCCACCCTGTCTTCGGACATTTTCACATCCCGCCCCTGGGCGGCAAAAGCGGCCAGGGTAAATCTAAAGGCATCGGCCCCGTATTCATCAATCACTTTTAAGGGATCAATCACATTGCCCTTGGACTTGCTCATTTTCTTTCCGTGCTCGTCCCTGACCAGGGCATGGATATACACATCCTCAAAGGGGATCTCGTCATCCATGAAATGAATGCCCATCATCATCATCCGGGCCACCCAGAAAAAGAGAATATCAAACCCGGTTACCAACACATTGGTGGGATAAAATGTTTTTAACAAATCTGTATTTTCAGGCCACCCCATGGTGGAAAAAGGCCAGAGGGCGCTGGAAAACCAGGTATCCAACACATCGGTTTCCTGGGCAAGCTGAGTTGAACCGCAGGTGGGACAAAGCGTGGGGTCGGTTTCTTCCACAATAACAGCTTTACAGTCCGGACACTTCCACACCGGGATTCGATGCCCCCACCATATCTGACGGGAAATACACCAGTCCCGAATATTGTCCATCCAGTCAAAATATGTTTTGGTCCACATGTCCGGAATAATCTTGGTCCGTCCACTGCGAACGGCTTCTGAGGCTTTTTCTGCCAAAGGAGCCACCTTTACAAACCATTGTTTGGAAATGGAAGGTTCCACATCGGTGTGGCACCGATAACAATTGCCCACACTGTGTTGTATGGGCACCTTTTTTTCCAGCAGCCCCAATTCAACGAGAGCTTCCACAGCCCGTTTCCGGCATTCAGCCCGGTCAAGGCCTTCAAATTTACCGGCAGGGGCCATCATACAGCCCCCATCATCAATAACCTTGAGCTTTTCAAGCCCGTGTTTTTCCCCTAGGTTAAAATCATTGGGGTCATGGGCCGGTGTGACCTTCAGGGCACCGGTACCCATCTTTGTATCCACATACTCGTCCCGGATAATAGGAATCATCCGGTCGGTCAGGGGCAGCATCACATGGGTTTCTGTGAGATCGGAAAACCTAGGATCTTCCGGATTTACGGCAACAGCTGTATCTCCGAACATGGTTTCAGGCCGGGTAGTGGCAACCGTCAGCCCTTTTTTCTGATCCTTGAAGGGATAGCGGATATAATACATATAGGAGTCCTTGTCCTCGTATTCCACTTCAAGATCAGCAAGGGCGGTACGGCACCGGGGGCACCAATTGATGATATACTGACCTTCGTAAATCAACCCTTCCTTGTAAAGTCGTACAAACACCTTGCGGACGGCATCTGAAAGACCTTCATCCATGGTAAACCGTTCCCGATCCCAGTCACAGGAAGCCCCCAGGCGTTTGAGCTGGTTGATAATGGCACCGCCTGATTTTTCACGCCAGCGCCAGACCTC
>CAXHYW010000813.1:0-2398 GCA_964021475.1 uncultured Desulfobacteraceae bacterium
ACACCGAAGGAACAATCACCCCGTCCTTGCCAGCTTTACAGGTCTGCTCATAATTGCCGCCCGGATACGCCCGTCGGATGGCAGGCCATCCAAGGGTTCCGCCGGGTACATCTTCCGCCCCAACCAACTGTGCCATCAAATCAATGGCAGCAACCTGGTGAATCCCATTTGAATGTCCCTGGGATCCTCTAAAGGTCACCGATGAAACAGGACGATAGGGATAGGTTTTCCCGCCAAGGGTAATGGTGGCACCGATCTGGGCATTGTCCACCCAGTCTTTGGCCACTTGCAAAATTGTGGCAACGGGAACCGTTGATATTTCCGAGGCCCATTCAATGGTGAATTGTTTTAGATGTTCCTTAAAGGGAACAAAACAAGGTTGTATTTTTTCACCGTTAAATTCATATTCGCCATCAAGGGCACAATCTTCCCAGGCAAGCGTCTTATCATCATATTCCTTGAGTTTTCCTTCCCTGCTGTCATAAATCATCGGCTTGTCACTTTCTGCATGACGAATATAAGTGCCGTCTTCTCGAATCAGATAAGGAAAATTTGTTTTGGCTTTAAGATATAAAATATCCATTTCACCCCGGGTGTTGGCGATATAGTTGGCAATTGCCAACCCAACAGCCGTATCGGTACCCGGAAGGATGGCAACCCATTCGGTGGCCTTTCCCCCGGCAAAATTGCCCATGGGATCAAAAACAACTTCCTTGATACCCCGGCGGATCGCATCGGCCCTAAGCCTTGCATTGGTCATGGCAGAATGTCCGGAACCGGTACCCTTGCTGGAACCCCATTTTAGAACATACTTGGTATATCTCCAGTCAGGGGCGATGGACCATGCGCCATGGATCAAACCACCCAGCATATGGCAGGCATTACCACAATGGAGGCTTCCGCCACCAATAATAAAGTTGCCGTTATTTTTCACCCCAAAGGCCTGGGCATAAAAATAAGGGTGGTTATGGGGACCATCAGACGCTCGCATGGTCTGGTTGGTAAAAAGGATCTTGTTGGGATCATCATCCATGATTTTCTTCATTTTGGTGGAAATGATTTCAAGGGCTTCATCCCATTCGATTTCCTTCCACTTGGGGTCCACACCAATCCCTTTTTCCGGATTGGTTCTCAACAGCGGTTTTTTTATCCGGTTGGGGTCATGGTAGTACATGAGGCCTGCCGTCCCTTTACCGCAGAGCCCAGGGCCGTCACCGCCCATGGTGCTTTCATTGATCCCTTCGACTTTTACCGGTACACCGTTGACCACCCGGACCTTTGCAGCACAGCCGCAATAACATACGCCACAGGTGGTATTTACCCATTTATCTTCCCAAATTTCATCTGTTTTATAGGTCATGTTTCCCCCTGTTATTAATCAATGTAATAGACCGCCGGATCGGTACCAAATTCCGGTCGAAGCTGTTTTCCTTTGTGCTCCATGATCAAACGGTTAATCTTGGAATTGGGATCATCCAGATCACCAAATATCCTTGCATTAACCGGACAGATATTGACGCAAGCTGGAGAGGCATCTTCATCAACACCCGGTGTCAGGCCTTTTTTCATCCCGTCTTCGAGTCTTTCCGTGCAGAAATTGCATTTAATAACGGTCCCCAGCTTAAAGGGATATAATTTTTCCCCTATCAATTCCAGGGGAGTTTTTCCCTGACCCGGGAAATATTCGCGATCTTTTACCTCTTTATCATAGTATGTTCTCTGTTGGTAGGGGCAGGCAACCAGACAGGCCCTGCAACCAACACATTTCTCATCGTCAATGGCGACGATTCCATCTTCTCTTACATAGGTGGCTCCCGTGGGACATGCTTCCACACAGGCGGCCTCTGTACAATGATTACAAAGAATCGGTAAAATCAACTTACTGGATGACGGAAATTTTCCCCG
Organism: uncultured Desulfobacteraceae bacterium; assembly: GCA_964021475.1. Taxonomy (GTDB): domain Bacteria; phylum Desulfobacterota; class Desulfobacteria; order Desulfobacterales; family Desulfobacteraceae; genus NBML01. The sequence goes on from CAXHYW010000813.1 coordinate 1,906, forward strand.
CTCTCCGATCAGTATCCTGTTCCAGAATACATTGGGCGCCAAAAAATGCTCTTCCTTACATGCAATACTGCAGCCCCAGCAAGCGATACACCTTTTTACATCGATTACCATTCCCCATCTAGGCATAACAACTCCTTTTACGATTAAAAAGTTATCCCTTCATTGACCCTTGCGAACCCCCGCCTAAAGATCAAATATTTCCACTTCCTCAAACCCTCTTTTGACACAACCGATATTGGCACTTAATTTCTTGCCTGAAAAATAATCCGCCAGCGCGTCGCAGCAGGATTCAATTTCCAGCAGACCCGACATTTTCGCAAATGCCCCCACAATCACCGTATTGGGTATAGCCAAACCTATCTCTTCCAATGCAATTTTACTGGCATCAATAACGGCAAGGCGTTTTAAATTCTCGTGGGAGATGTCCTTTGTGTCCTTTGAATCATTCAGCAACATCATTCCCCCGGGCAAAAGGCCCTGAAAAACGTTTGGC
>CAXHYW010000814.1:0-2396 GCA_964021475.1 uncultured Desulfobacteraceae bacterium
AAATGATGCGTAATTGGCAAGATTCACTTCGATCCTTGGCTCACCCAAGGGTAGTCACCATGCTTTTTTTCGGATTTTCTGCAGGTTTGCCCATATTATTAATTTTTTCATCCCTATCTTTGTGGCTCAGGGAAGCCGGAGTTGAAAGATCCGCTGTTACTTTTTTCAGTTGGGCAGCCCTTGGGTACTCCTTTAAATTTGTCTGGGCGCCTCTTGTGGACCGGCTGCCCATTCCAATTTTGACCAAGGCATTTGGGAGACGGCGAAGCTGGATACTTGTGGCACAGGCCGGTATTATTACTGCTATTTTGTGGATGGGGTTCACAAATCCTGCAACGGGTCAGCATCCGTTAACGATTATGGCAATGGCAGCCGTGATGCTTGGTTTTTCTTCGGCAACCCAGGATATTGTCATTGATGCCTATAGGATAGAATCGGCCCAAATTGATCTACAGGCCCTGATGGCATCCACTTATATTGGCGGGTATCGAATCGGAATGCTGGTTGCAGGAGCTGGGACCTTGTTTCTTGCGGATTTGTTTGGGTCCAGCAAAGGAAATTATCGTTTTGAAGCCTGGCAGAACGCCTATTTTATCATGGCGGGGTTCATGCTGGTGGGGGTTGTAACAGCAATCCTTGTGCCTGAGCCCGAGGTGAAAAAACTCGATGAAAAAACATATGCATCAACAGACTATCTGGGGTCTTTATTATTATTTGCCCTTGCAGCAGGGGGATTTATCCTGGCATTTCATTTCAGTGCGGATCTGGGCCTTGAATTAAAGCAGCGTCTTACTAGCTGGCTGAATAACAAACCCCTTGCCGGTTTGCTTGTTGAAGTTTTCCGGCTTGGGTTGGGACTCAGTGTTGCTAGCGTTATTGCAAAACTTTTCATGGCAACGGGTTTTGTGAACCGTCAAATGGTGAACGCCAGTTACATAGCCCCTGTTTCCGATTTTTTTAATCGATATGGTGTCTTTCTTGCCTGGCTGCTACTGGCTTTAGTCGGCCTCTATCGAATTTCAGATATTGTATTGGGGGTTATCTCCAATGTGTTTTTCCAGGACCTTGGATTTTCAAAAACAGAGATCGCAAGTGTGGTGAAAACATTCGGGTTGTTCATGACCATTGCAGGCGGGTTCCTGGGAGGGGTTTTATCCATCAGATACGGGGTGATCAAAATTCTATTTGTCGGTGCGCTGCTCTCTTCTTTAACCAATTTATTGTTCATGGGGTTGGCCGGGATGGGGCATAATCTACCGATGCTATACCTTGTTATCTCGGCGGATAACCTGGCCGGAGGTCTTGCCAGTGCGGCTTTTGTCGCTTTCTTGTCAAGCCTTACCAATATTCGGTTCACGGCCATTCAATATGCGATTTTCAGTTCTTTAATGACCCTGATTCCCAAGGTTTTTGGCGGGTATTCCGGCACCCTGGTTGACACTCTGGGATATTCTTCGTTTTTTTTGATTACGGCGGTTATCGGCATCCCTGTATTGATCCTTGTCTGGCTGAGCGGGAAATATCTGGGGATGAAAGATCCTTTTTAAATTCACGTTTGTTGATCGAACAAAATAAATAATTCTTGACAAAAAAATATCATTTTCCTACTTAGAGGTGGGGAATAGTAATGGTAGGGTGCCTTAAGAACCAGATGGTTGACGTTGGGGCCTATTAAACTAAATATTTGTTGTGGTATCTGCTGAATTTATATCGGCCCATAAATTCAGGCTTTTCAAGGGGGATTCACCTTTATTATCAGGAGGTAGTTTGTTTTACCAGACCACTTTTTAAAATTTAAGAAGAGGTGCCAAATAGATTCTTGTCATATTGTGCATAAAGAATGCACTGATATAATAAAAATGACCTGCAGAATATGCAGGTATAGCAGAGCGTATACAAAAAAATCGGCTTTGGATTCGGGAATGGTTTTTCCGGATGCAGGATAGCCGATTTTTTTTTCGCTTTGCAATCTTTGGTTAACCCCTTCTTATACTGGTGAAGCATCCTAATTGGGCCCGGTGAATGGACTCTTTTTCATGTGCCGGTCTTTTTTTGTGCAGCCCTCTGCCCGGGAGCAATTTTCCTGCCCGGGAGCAATTTTTCCAGGCCATAGCTTAAAATTAATGAGGCTATAATAAACGGTTAGGAGGTTTGAGAATGACGCAAAAGTTGACACCCAACAAAGATCTTGCAGGTGCGGTCATGGTTCTTGGTGGCGGTATCGCAGGAATGCAGTCTGCCATTGATTTGGCAAATTCAGGGTACTATGTTTATCTGGTTGAAAAATCATATGCCATCGGCGGCATGATGGCCCGGTTGGACAAGACATTTCCAACCAATGACTGTACCATGTGAGTTATCTCACCCAAACTGGTCGAGGTCGGCCGGCATCTGAA
>CAXHYW010000815.1:0-2396 GCA_964021475.1 uncultured Desulfobacteraceae bacterium
TGCCCTATAAAGATCCGGCGGTTGGAGAACAAATGAAAGCCATATTTAAAAAAATCAACCTTTACAAATAAATCCGATGACCCCCCGGGTTACAGATTCTAACATATTGGAAATTTAATGGGATTGTGATATTCTTACATTCTTCAAAATGGATCAATAACGGGGCCGGGAAACATGGGAAAAAACACAAAACCCAGATGCAAATGGGTTATGCTGATTTTGCTGATTATTTTTTACTTGACCGGCAATACATACTCAAGCACCGACAATATCAAATTCAAAAAAGTATCAAGGGAAGACAGCCTTTCCAACAACATCGTGTATGACATTATCCAGGACCCCGTCGGATTTATGTGGTTCGGCACCCAGGACGGAGGTCTCAATCGGTATGACGGAGCCGCTGTCAAAATCTTCACCCATGATGCTGAAGACCAAGATACCGTGGCCAGCAATAATACGGGAAATCTATATATAGACAGCAAGGGAATTCTCTGGATCGGAACCTGGGGGGAAGGGGTGGATGCATTTGATCCCAGGACGGACAAATTCACCCACCATAAAAATAATCCCAATGACCCGAACAGTATCAGCGGCAACAGGGTGCAAGCGATATTTGAAGACAGCCTGGGTTTTTTGTGGTTTACCACCTTCCAGGGGGGAGTGAACCGGTTTGACAGGAAGACTGGAATTTTTACCCGGTATCTGCATGTCCCTGAAAATCCAAATAGCCTGAGCCACAACCGAACACGCAAAATAACCGAGGATGGGGATGGAAACATTTGGATCTCCACAAACTTTGGTCTGAACCGATTGAATCCAAATACAGAAAAATTCACACGGTACCTCCATGACCCTAAAAACCCCGGCAGTATCAGCCACAACACCGTGTACACGGTATATATCACACCCTCCGGCACCCTGTGGGCCGGCACATCAATGGGGATAGACCAATATGATCCCAAAACCGACACCTTTACCCATTTTAGCCACGACCCCAACAATCCCGACAGTATCAGTCCAGGAGAAGTGTCCACCATTTTCGAGGATTCATTCAAAAACATCTGGATCGGAATGTATACAAGCGGCCTGAACCGATTTGATCCCAAGGCCCAAACCTTTATAAATTATCGCCATGATCCCAATAATCCCCTTAGCATCAGCGCAAATGATATCCGCTCCATTTACGAAGATTCATCCCAAAACATCTGGTTAGGCACCAAGGGGGGTGGCGTTTGTAAATTCAATCTGAATCCCCCCAAATTTTTCCATGTCACCCACTCCCCCGATGATTCAGCCAGCCTGAGTCAGAATGAGGTGATTGCCATTTACAGGGATCGCCAAGAGATACTCTGGGTAGGAACCAATGACGGACTCAACCGCCAGAACCCGGTCACCGGGGAATTTCGTCATTTCAGCCATAATCCCATGAAACCAAGCAGCATCAGCTCCAGCCAGGTCAGTGTTATTTTCCAGGACAAGAAGGGGCAACTCTTTTTTGGCACCGAAGATGGCGGCCTCAATCTGTTTGATCCAAAAACTGAACAATTTAAAACATATATCAATGACCCAAATGATCCCCATAGTATCAGCGGCAATCATATCATTTCCATCTTTGAAGACAGCGAAGAAACGCTCTGGATAGGGACCTATCAAAACGGTCTGAATCGATTTGATCCGGAGCGTGGTATATTTACCCGCTATCGACATGATCCAACAGACGCCCAGAGCCTTAGCCACAATGAAATTGGGGCCATCTTTGAAGACCGGCAAAATTTTTTCTGGATCGGCACCGCAAACGGTCTTAACCGGATGAACCGCCGGACAGGAAAGGCAGAACGATTTCAGCCGGATCCTTTAAATCCCCAAAGCTTAAAGGGCCGCTGGATATATGTAATCCATGAAGACCGCCAGGGGTATCTATGGATTGGCACAAAGGACGGCGGATTGAGCCGCATGGACAAGAAAAGAGAATCCTTTGTCCACTACACAACCCAGAACGGCCTGCCCGACAATGTGATCAACGGGATTTTGGAAGATGATGATAACCAGCTCTGGCTGAGTACCAATAACGGAATCTGCCGGTTGAATCTCCAAAAAAAATCCGTAAAAAGCTACAGTATTGATGATGGCTTACAGGACAATGAATTTCAGCCCCGTACCTTTTTTAAGGATGGAAAAGGGAGGATGTATTTCGGCGGAATCAACGGTTATAATTATTTTTTCCCCCGACAGATCAAGGACAATCCCCACTTGCCTCCTGTGGTATTGACTGATTTTAAAAAATTCAACAAATCTGTCAAATTGGATCAGCCCACGATCTATGTGGATCAAATTTTTCTTTCCCACAGGGATATTTTCTTTTCCTTTGAATTTTCCGGTCTGGAATACACAGAACC
>CAXHYW010000816.1:0-2394 GCA_964021475.1 uncultured Desulfobacteraceae bacterium
CTTGTATTAGAAAATAGGCATGGCCCAGGCCAAATATATACCAGACAGGAAATTTGGGGTCCAGCCGCATCGCTTTTTCGTAAAGGGCAATTCCCTGTTCTGGTTGGTTTGAATGGGTCAGCAGCTCTCCGTACGCTGCCATCAACTCCGGGTTGTTCGGATCAAGGGCAATCGCTTTTTTGATTTCATCAATCCCCAGGTCATGCTGCTTGGTCCAAAGATAATAATGGGCCAATATGCTGTAGCCAGATGGTTCATCCGGATTGATTGTTATTGCTTTTTGACCCCATAGCCGGACCTTGTCTAAAATTGCCGGATCCTTGTCTGGTCCGAAAACCCATTGTTTAAAAAAGGTTTTCCCCATTGCTGCGTAGGCTTTGGCAAAATCAGGGTCCAGGCGAATGGCCTTTTGGAGCTGCAACCGGCATTGGGTCAATCTTTTAAAATCGGTTGTGTTGCAGATTTCATTTGCCTTGAGATAGGCATCATAGGCCTCAAGATTATCGGTGTCTTTTGTCATGATTCGTTTTTTATCATCATGGGTTATTTGGACAGCCAGTGCCGTGATTATTTTTTCACGCACCTCGTCTTGCAGAGTGAAAATATCTTTCATATCACGGTCATACCGTTCCGCCCAGATGTGACCTTCTGTTTTTGAATCGATGAGTTGGGCGGTTATACGGACACGAGTGCCCATTTTCCTGACACTGCCTTCAAGAACATATTTTACCCCCAGGTCCCGGCCGATTTTTTTAATTTTGACCGGATTGTTCTTGTAGAAAAATACAGAGTTCCGGGCGATGACAAACAATCCTGAAACCTTGGACAGATCTGTGATCAAATCTTCTGTAAGCCCGTCGGAAAAGTATTCCTGTTCTTTGTCTCCGCTCATATTAATAAAGGGAAGCACGGCAATGGAGGGTTTGTCAGGAGTTGTAAGGTTTATAAAGCTTTGTTTGATCCTCTTTTGGTGCTCCCCCGGGGTAAAGGGGGTATCCTTTGTGTAGGCAAGGACGCCGCCAACAATGAGAAGGAACAAAATAAGTCCTTTCACCATGCGTTTTTTGCGTTTGTATTTTGGGTGATCTTTGATGCATTTGTATGTGAGGATTCCGGCAGAGGCTGGATCTGTCAGAACCCGATACACGGGGACGGGGTCTGAAATATTTTTCAGTTCCAGGTCTCCTAAAAACTCATACCCGAAAGTTAGTCTGTTTTTTACCTGATCATAGGCAGATCCTGAAATACAGATACCGCCGCCCTGGGCAATTCCTTCAAGCCTTGCGGCAATATTGATGCCGTCTCCATAAATCTGTTGGCCATCTTCGATAATATCTCCCAGGTTTATCCCTAAACGAAATACCATTTTTCGATGATCGGCCATCTCCTTATTGTATGCCAGCAGGGCTGTTTGAACCACCACGGCACAGGCCACAGCATCGTTAACGCTGGGAAATTGCGCCAAAAGGTTGTCGCCGGGTGAATCAACCACCCGGCCACGGTGGTCAAAAATTTTTTGGAAAATCAGTTTCCGACAGGCTTTAATGGCGGTTACGGTTTCAATTTCATCGTCCGCCATGAGGCGGCTGTAATCTTTGACATCGGCAGAAAAGATGGCAACAAGTTTTCTTTTTACTTTCCGATCATCCATGGTTGATTCCTTTGAAACCGCTTCGTATTAGTAACCTTTACAGCTCAAATTCCCGGGAGGTAACGGTGTGTTCCATTCTCTGGATTCTGCGGTCGATGTTGTCAAATTTGCGCTTGACCCGCTGGATGGCAGATTCCCTGGAGTTTGTATAGGATTGATAAAATTCCTGCTCCTGATCATTCTCAAGGGGGATGACCGGTTCCATTTTAAGGATCAGGCCGGCAACAATGTAAAATACTCCCACTGGCCAGAACCCGGTGAATAAAAAGAGAAGAAAGACAATCATTCTCAGCCAGAATACGCTGAAATTAAAGTGCTCTGCAAGGCCTCTGCAGACCCCCATGAAGATGCCCCGCCGGGAGCGGTAGACACCGCTGCTGGAGGCGATGACATCCACCTGGTTCCGGAACCGTCCGTATTGGGTGCGGCATCGTTCAAACCCTCTGCGGCCTTTATTTTTATAATGGTGTCTCATTTTTATGCGTCCTTTTCTCTTAATAATTTTTTTTCTGGCGTTCGATTAAAATGGTTTCAAGTGATTCTATCCGCTCTTCCATTTTAGATAGCCCATTGAAAATGTCCTGGATCATTTTGGTTTCATCGGAATGGGTCTGCCTGTCTTTCTTTGAGATGCCGCCGGTTTTGGCCGCCCGGATGATGCCAATAAGAATTAATCCCAGTGTGGCGATCAAGAGGATGGTCCCTCCGATACAGATTCCTACGAATATTGCGCCATGCATGAT
>CAXHYW010000817.1:0-2385 GCA_964021475.1 uncultured Desulfobacteraceae bacterium
CTACACATAGAGGCACACTCTTTCCCTACACGACGCTCTTCCGATCTTTCGGTGGATCTTGGATCAAAGTGACAAAAATATTTTTTAAAAGGAATACCGATGGGTGAATATGACACAAGGGTTCGATTGACTGACAACGGCGCCGAAGTCCATATGGGCCGGGAGCGTTTCATAATGTCTCGTCGAGATAGTACGGGAAACGGCCATGGTTGTCCAATGGCGTATATGGCCGGGGCATTGGGCAGTTGAATTATGTTAACCCTGTCTGCAGTCGCAGATCACAAGAAGATGCCGATGGAAAAGATAGAAGTACAGATAGGTTGTATAACAGAAAATGGATTATCTTCGTCCACACACTTTACAATCAAAATTGATTTTGGCGGCAGCTTAACCCAAAGAGAACGGGCCATTTTGCTTAATTCAGCGCGTAATTGTGAGGTCGGTAAACTTCTGGCAGGAAACGTCGACTTTAATTATTGTTTAAGGTCCGACCAATAGGAGATACCGTATGCAAATCTGGAGGCTATTAGATACACCACCCATGACGGCGGCCGAAAACATGGCCATAGATGAAACCTTGCTGGAACTTAAGGGCCAGGGAAAAAGCCCCAACACCATCCGTTTTCTGCAGTTTTCTCCAAGGGCTGTTCTGGTGGGCTTTCACCAGGCCATTGCAGAGGAGATCCGCACCGATTATTGCAGGGAGAACAAGATTGATGTGAACCGGCGTATTACCGGTGGTGGGGCTCTCTTTTTTGATGAGAACCAGTTGGGCTGGGAAGTATTCTGTGACAAGGCTTTTTTTAATACGGGTATCCCCAATGCACATCTTTTTAAAGCACTGTGTGACCCGGTGGTCATGGCCCTTGGGCTGCTGAATGTTAACGCCGATTTCAGACCCCGCAACGATATCGAGATCAACGGCCGCAAAATTTCGGGCACCGGTGGCACCGAAGCAGACAATGCCTTTATGTTTCAGGGCACCATGCTGGTGGATTTTGACGTGAATACCATGTTGAGGGCGTTGCGGATTCCAGTGGAAAAGCTCAAGGCCAAGGAGATCGACTCGGTCAAGGACCGGGTCACCTGCCTGAAATGGGAATTAGGTTATGTCCCGTCCCTTTTCAACATCAAACAAGCCATCAAGCACGGGTTTGAAAAATGCCTGGATATAAAGCTTGAATCGGACGACTTGACCGATGAAGAACAAAAGCTGTTCCAGAAGAAGCTATCCCATTTTCAATCCGGCCAATGGATTGAGAGTATCAAGCCGCGTTTTCAAAAGCGTGAAGCAGTACAGGCAACTTACAAGGCACAGGCGGGCATGATACGCTTTTCGTTGGTGGTCAACCTGCCCCAAAAACGTTTGAAGGATATTTATATCACCGGCGACTTTCTTTGTTTTCCCGGCAATGCCCTCTACGACCTGGAAGCTGAATTAAGGGGATTATCCCTTGATCGGGACCGTCTACATGGGATCATCCGCAACTATTTTGACCAGGAGCGTATCCTTATTTCGGAATTGTCCTTTGAGGATTTTGTCAAACCTCTGGATTTATGTCTTGAGAAGGTTGATATTACAAAATACGGCATTCCTTTGGAACATTGCAACCAAATTTCTGTGGTCAACGGGTCATTTAAACAGGTGATTCAAAAACAGCCATCCGTACTGCTGCTGCCCTATTGTGCAAAACTTACCGACTGTGATTTAAGATATAAAAAAGGGTGTAAGATCTGCAAAGAGGCAACATGTTCCATCGGACCAGCATGGACCATGGGGCTAAACAAAAATATGAAGGTCATCAGCATTGTCAGCTTCGAAGACCTTTGGGATGAATTAATGCAGATGAAAGAATCCGGAGTAAATGCATATATCGGTTGCTGCTGTCAGCCTTTTTTTGCCAAGCACATTGATGATTTTAAAAAATCCGGTCTTCCCGGAATCCTGCTGGATATCGATAATACCACCTGCTATGATCTTGACCAGGCCAAAGACGCCTATGCAGGAAAATTTGAAAGCCAGACCGAAGTGAACCTGGAATTGCTGCAAACCGTACTGAATACGGCTGCGGGAGTGAATGCCGGTGAAGAAAAGTGACTATGGCGCCTTGTGATTGGGATATCCTGGTGGTTGGTGCCGGACCTGCGGGTTCCAGTGCCGCATTGGCTGCTGCCCGGAAAGGCGCACAAGTTCTGCTGGTGGAACGTCGACGGCAAGTAGGCATGCCCGTGCAGTGTGCTGAATATATACCAGCCATGCTCAAAGGGCAACTGGCACCCAAGGGCGGTTACGTAGTCCAGAAAATAGAGGGCATGCATACCTTTGTGCCTGGGCAGAGATCGGAAGAGCACACGTCTGAACTCCAGTCACTCCGGAGAATCTCG
>CAXHYW010000818.1:0-2384 GCA_964021475.1 uncultured Desulfobacteraceae bacterium
GGGTGGCCCAAAGATGGTCTTCCCTTTACGGCAAAAAAATCAAACCCGAAGATGTTTATTGTAATGGGTGTAAGTCCGGGGGCACCCAGGGGATATATTGCCAGACCATGTGTCGGATCAAACCCTGTTGCCGGGAAAAGCTAATTGAAACCTGTGCCCAATGCCAGGAGTTTGCTTGCAAGGATTTGAAAGAAGTCTTTAATTTTTCCAGTGATGCAAAAAAAAGGCTATTGGGTCTGAAAAGATAATTTTTTACCCCTAATTAAGATCTCCATCTTCTTTTTTGAGAATGGGAACCTTGACCATGGGAACCCCTTCCTTGACAAGCACTTTTTCTTCTTCCCGGGTGGTGGTCCCCCGGATATTCCGGTGTTCTTTGGCCCCATAATGCATTTCCAGGGCCTGCTTTGAAAAAGAAGCACCCACATCCTCATAATTTTTTTCAACATAGTCTGTAATTTTTTCTGTAAATTCAGCCATCACTTCCTGGTTTGCCCGGAGGGCCTGTCGGGCCTGATGGGATGGTGCCGATGAGGTTTTGATGGAAATCAGGGAAAGTTTTTGGACAACCGAGGTGGTTTCACAGACAGGACATTGCAAAATCCCCTGTTCCTGCTGATTATCAAGATCTTTCTTGTCCTCGAACCATCCTTCAAATGTGTGTCCGTTCAGACATTCTAGATCAAATACGATCATATTAAATTATCCTGCTGACCCCTGTGGCGATATTGTAACAATAATCGCCCATTTTTTCATAGTTTGAAACCATGGCAATAAACAACACCCCGGCATCCACGGAGCAATCACTTGCCCGTAACCGCCCAATGTGCTTGTATCTCATATCCTCCCGCATCTGATCAATAAGATCTTCATAGGCCAGGGCCTTTTGGTAAAACCCTTCCGATTTTTCGCTCATTTCGTTGATCACCAACTCAAAAAACAGGCTCACCTGGGCTGAGATGTCAATGAGGTCCTGGGTGGCATCAATGCTGAATTCAATTTTTTTGTCATAAATTCGTTCCATCATTTTCGATACGTTTTCCATGGAATCACCCAACCGTTCTATGTTGTTAACGATTCTCATCATTTCGGAAATTTCCTTTGCCTCGGGGGCATTAATTTCCCCCTGGGAGATGGTGGTCAAATATTTGATGATCACCTTCTGAGAAGAATCCAGGTGTTCCTCCACGGCTTCTCTTTCCCCTAGAATATCATCATCCCGCTGTTTGAGACAGGTGGAGGCTTTTTTCAGGTTCATGTGGGCAAACTTCGACATCTGGATGATGTGTCCCTTGACCTTGGCAAGAGCACCAATGGGCGAATCAATAAAGGAGTCATCAAAGGTCGGCAGCGGATATCGCTCCGTTGATTCCTTTGTTTTCGGGGAGAGGAAAAGGGTCAGCTGTATCAGCTTTGGCATAAAAATCAAAAACACCAGGGCGTTGATCACATTAAACAGCGTATGCCCGTTGGCAATATACCGTGCAGAGTTGATATATTCGTTGTTAACCAGCTGATCCACAGGTCCGGCACCCATTTTCAAGGTGAGTGCCTTAACAAGGGTCACAAAAAAAGGAAAAATGGCCAGGATAATGCCCACCCCGATAACATTAAAGATGGTATGGGCATTGGCGGTTCGGTGGGCGCCGGCATTTTTGGACCCCATGGTGGCCAGCTGGGCCGTAATGGTGGTGCCGATATTTTCCCCCAGCACCAGGGCCAGGGCCGTGGGAAAGGTCAACAACCCGGAAGTGGCCAGGGTCATGGTCAGGCCCACCGTGGCAGAAGAGGATTGGACTGCTACTGTTAAAATAGCACCCATGGCCACACAGAGCATAATCCCACCCAGGTTATCCGTGGTAAACGTTGTAAAAAAAGCAATAAATTGGGGATCGGATTTTATGGGGGCCAATCCATGTTTCATAACCGTCAGACCATAGAAGAGCAGGCCAAATCCCAGAATAATATCACCGATATGTCTATAATTGCGTTGTTTGGAAAAATATTTGAGCCCAACGCCCAGGGTAATGGCCGGCAATGCCGCCTTTGTCAGTTTAAAGGCAATCAGCTGACCGGTGATGGTGGTACCCACATTGGCGCCGATAATCACGCCAACGGCCTGTTCAAAGCCCATGATCCCCGCGCTGACAAACCCGATGAGCATCACGGTTGTGGCAGAGGAACTTTGAACCATGGCGGTAACACCGGCTCCCGTGAGACACCCAAGAAACCGGTTTGAGGAAATTGCTTCAAGAATACTTCTTATCTTCTGACCGGCAGTTGCCTGGAGCCCTTCGGTCATCATCTTCATGCCAAGGATAAACAACCCCAGCCCGCCCAACGTCTGGATAATGATATTGAATAAATCCACGTAACCCTCTTTG
>CAXHYW010000819.1:0-2374 GCA_964021475.1 uncultured Desulfobacteraceae bacterium
AGATTCTCCGGAGTGACTGGAGTTCAGACGTGTGCTCTTCCGATCTTTTCCAATGTTTCACCCGCCTTGGGCATGAGGCCTTCCCCCAGGCAGACCATGATGGCATGGTTTTCGGGCAGGGTACGGGATAGGTACCAGAGGCTTTCGCTCATGGTGTACGCCGAGATGGCATCGGCATTTTTTTTAACCCGGTTAAGCGCTATTTTGTCGAGGTTGGCTCCTTCTCCGTAATGGCCAAATAGTCTGGTCCCAAGCGCTGTTACCGCTGCTGTCATGGCCAGCATCTTTTCTGTCCGGTTATCCACAAATGAGATGGCATCGATTACTTCGTCCCTGGGCTTGCCTTTGATCCACTCGATTTGGATATCGTCCAGCCATAGATGAAGTCTGCCGAGAATGGGGCGGGTGTCAAACGCCCATTGGGAGATCAGGTTCTTTTGTTTCTGGGATAGGTCCATTACGTCCCTCTCTATAGGAAAATGATGTTTATCCCTACCATCTATCTGGAAATCCTGTCAAGATATTCTGTCGGCTAAAAAACAGAGAAAAGAAGTTGTCTCTTTCGATGGGTTTAGGATATGATTGGGCCCTATGATGGAAAATAAAAACCCATACAACCCTAGGGTTATCCTGGAAACCCTTAATGGCGTGGTGGACCGGGTAACATTTCATAATCCGGACAACGGGTGGTCTATTCTTAGGGTTCATCCCTTTGATAACCCAGGCCAACAGGAAACCGTGGTGGTCCACCAGACCAAGGTTTTTGCCGGTGCCACCATGGAGTTTTGCGGGGCCTGGACCCACCATCCCAAATATGGCCGCCAGTTCCAGGCAACTCTTGCCAAAGAGAAGAAACCGGCCACGGCCTCGGCCCTTGAAAAATACATTGGATCCGGACTGATCAAAGGGGTTGGGCCCAAGACAGCCAAAAAGATTGTTCGCCATTTTAAGGGTCTTACCCTTGATATTTTTGAAGGACAGATCCAGCGTCTGGTGGAAGTACCGGGAATTGCCGCTAAAAAACTGATGATGATCTCAGCCGCCTGGACTGAACACAGGGCCATCCGGGATGTGATGATGTTTTTGCAGTCCCATGGGATCTCCACTCTTTTTGCGGTTCGGATCTACAAGGAATACGGGGACAATGCCATCGCCCACGTGACCCAGGACCCCTACCGGTTGGCCAATGATTTTTACGGGATCGGTTTTTTTTCCGCAGACAAGGTTGCTTTGAGCATCGGGCTTGCCCCGGATAGCCCCCAGCGGATCATGGCCGGGATCCGTCATGTCCTGGCAGCGGCCCGTAATTTCGGCCATTGCTATCTCACCGAATGCCAGATCAAAACCCAGGTCAAAGAACTCATTGACCTGGATCTTTCAGAAAAACTTGCCGGGTTGTTGTTGTCCATGGAAAAGGACCGGCAGCTCATGAAGCGACGTCTTGGGGGGAAAACAGGGGAGATTGCCTCCTGTTATTATTCAAAATCCCTGTATTTTGATGAACAATATGTGGCCCGGCGTATCCTGGACCAGGGGGTGGTCCCTGATGTGGATGCTTCCCGCATGGATAAGTGGATCCAATTGTTTTGCAAGGCAAAAAATATGGAATTGAGCCAAGAGCAGGCCTCTTGCGTAACGGGAATTGCCTCGGAGAATTTTTCTGTTCTAACGGGAGGTCCCGGGTGCGGGAAAACCACCACCACAAGGGTGATTGTTAAACTGCTGGAAGCCATGGGGTTGCGGGTGATGCTGGCAGCTCCCACAGGGCGAGCCGCCCAGCGTATGGGGGAGGTTATCGGTCGGGAAGCTAAAACCATCCACAGGCTTTTAGGGTGGCAGGGGGGAAAGTTTAAAAAAAATGAGCAAACCCCCCTTAAAATGGATTTTTTGGTGGTGGATGAATGCTCCATGCTGGATATCAGTCTTACGGCTTCTCTGCTCAAAGCGGTTCCGAAAAATTGCCAGGTGGTATTCATCGGTGATTATGACCAGTTGCCTTCGGTGGGGGCGGGCAATGTACTCAAAGATATCATCGGTTCCAATCGTGTGGCCTGTTTTCGCCTCACCCAGGTTTTTCGCCAGGCCCGCACCTCTTTGATCATCAAATATGCCCATGAAATCAATTCCGGGAAGATGCCATGGATTGACTCTCCCTTCAAGGACCCAGGGGTCTGGAAGAACGAAACCGATTGCCTTTTTCTGGATTCAGACGAAGCCACCCAGGAGCAGATCCGTTTTGTGGGAAGGGTGAAGCAGCTTTTTGAGTCAAATGGGGTTGCCGGCCCCGGGATTCCAAAAGAAAACCAAGCAATCAGTCCCTATGAATTCAGGATCAATGACACCGCCTCTCCCTATGCGACAGAAATCACCATTC
>CAXHYW010000820.1:0-2373 GCA_964021475.1 uncultured Desulfobacteraceae bacterium
TTGGCATAGGCGGTACGGCCCACCCCGCAAAATCGTTTGGTATCCCCGGAAAGTTGGGGGTCATCAATCTGGACCAGCACCCGCCCGTCCCGCACCGATTTGTCTTTGAGGCCTGCAGCGAATCGATGATCCGGTCATTTTGATCCCGACCCCATCACCTGGACCACGGTTCCATTGATAGAGTGTTTGGTTAAAAATATCTCTAACGATCAGGGCAGGATGATCTCAAAGGTTAATCCGTCATCCGTGTTTCCGGCGGTGATCTTTCCCTGGCATCGTTGGACCTGTTTTCTGGCGATGGTCAGTCCCAGGCCCGAGCCTTGCGCTGTATTGCCCTGAATCCTGTAAAAGGGCTTGAATAGCATTGAAATCTCTTTGTCCGTAAGAGGGGGGCAGGTATTCGTCACCGAAAAGGCAAATCCCTCCCCTTGGGCAGGATGGGTCTGGATGAATATTTTTCCGTTTTCCCGGGTGTATTTTACGGCATTGTCCAGCAGGTTGGATAGAATGGATCTGAGAACAGATTTGTCCTGGTTGACCCGGATTGTGCCAGTCAGATTCTGCTCAATTCCGATGTTTTTTTGCTGGAGCAATGGATGGTATTGGGCCAGTTCATGGGAGAGAAAATCGTTAAAATCAAAGTGTTCCCTGGAGAGTTCCGATGCCTGGTAATCAATCTTGGATAGTTTTAGCACATGGTCAATCAGGGTGTCCAGACTCTGGATGTCGGCCTCCATGTTTTGGATATACCGGTGGATATCTTCCCGGGTCCCCTCTTTGTTCAACTTGTCTATCTTGTTTGAAATCATTTCCTTGGACATGCGGATTCGGGTAAGGGGGCTTCGAAGTTCATGGGAAACATTGGCCGTCAGATCTTTGCTGCCCTGGATCAGTTTTTTCAGTTTGTCTGCCATGAAATTAAAGGAATGACCCAGATTTGCAATCTCATCATTCCCCTTGATATCTATTCTGCAGGACAGGTTGCCGTTGGCAAATTCAAGGGCGGAGCTGTTGAGCTGGTTCACCCGCCGGGTGATCTTTCTGGCAAGGGGAATCAGTAAAATGGCCCCCACCCCGCCGACGATCAATATCCCTATAAAGAAGAGTCCTGCCGGCCGATCGTGATACCGGGTGTTATAATACAGGTGTAACCATAATTCGTTGCTCCGGGATTTTACCGGGATGGTGGCATAATATTGGGTCCATTTACTGATAAAATGGTAGAGGGTGATGCCGTTTTGATGATGAATCTGGCGTTGCAATCCTTTTTGGGGGATATTGACAACCCCTGGAAAGGTTTTCAGCAAGATCCCTTTTCCCGGGTCATTGATCCAGATTGTTAAATCAAAGAGGGTGGCAAAGGTTTCCAATTGTTTTTTCAGGTCCGGGTTTTGGGCAATGGGCAAGAGAGGATGGGCGTCTATTTTTTCCTGGACCATTTCCTGGAAAATCTGAAGCTTGGGAAAGGCATTTTTATCAAGATAATCCCTGAAGGATCTTCCCCCTATGGTGACAAACAAGATAATACTCAGGGCCAGGGTTACCAGCAGAATTCCGAAAAAAGAGAGGAGAATCTTTACATACAGACGTCGCAGTTTCATGGAATATCCACAAACATATAACCGGTTCCCCATATTGTTTTGATCCGTTTGGGGGATCCTGGATCGAATTCAATCTTGCCCCTCAATCGGCTGATATGGATATCAATACTTCTGTCAAATACCATGAAATCTTTTCCCTGGGCAAGGTTCATGATCTGATCCCGGCTGAGAATGGTGTTGGGACTTTTCATCAATACCTCCAGAATGTTGAATTCTGTGGTGGACAAATCAACGGTTTTTCCACTGACATCAATGGTGTGGGAGGCCCGGTTTAATATCATGTTGCCGCACCGGATGAGAAGATCTTCCCCGGGATCTTCAGATGTCAAGATATCCTGGCGTCTGAGAATTGCCTTAATTCTGGCCAGAAGCTCCCGGGGGTTAAAGGGTTTGGGCAGATAATCATCTGCACCCAGTTCCAGGCCGATGATCCGGTCGGTATCATCCCCCTTGGCCGTTAACATGATCACCGGAAGGGTATGGCTCTTACGGATGTCTTTTAATACCTCAAGCCCGTCTTTGCCGGGCAGCATGATATCCAGGATGATCAGATCCGGGGTCTTTTCTTTTATCTCCTCCACGGCATGGTTGCCATCAAGGGCATGGGATACCTGAAAGTTGTTCTCCTCCAGATATTCTTTCAACAGGTGTATCAATTTAATATCATCATCAATGATCAAAATTTTTCGGGCCATGGGTTCCTCCTTTTTCCTCCTTTTACAATGAACTTACCCGGTTTTACAAGTCGGAAAACCGATAAGGACAATTTATG
>CAXHYW010000821.1:0-2373 GCA_964021475.1 uncultured Desulfobacteraceae bacterium
GATCTACAAATAGAGGCACACTCTTTCCCTACACGACGCTCTTCCGATCTATAAGGATTTGAAAAAGGACGGTAAGAGATGAAGTTTTTCGACAAGCTAATGGTTGGAAAAAAGATTGCCGTGGGCTACTCGATCATGGTAGCGGCCATATTAATTGCGAGCATAATAGTTCTGCTCAGCCTGCTCAGCCTGACCAGAGAATTCTCCTTTATAGTGGAGCACGACCAGCGGGTGTTGTCTAACGCCGCCCGGTTGGAGAAGCTGATAATTGACATGGAGACCGGCGAACGCGGCTATCTGATCACCGGCAAGAAAGAATTCCTTGAGCCCTACAATACTGGCCAGGCCCAATTCAAAATGCTGATAGAAGAGCAAATGGAGCTGGTCAGCGATAACCCGGCCCAGGTCAAAAGGCTGGAGGAAATCAACCAATTAAAAGTCCACTGGCTTCAGAAAGCGGCGATCCCGGAGATTGACGCCCGCAGGGAGGTGGACGCCAGTCGGTTGGAGATGAAAGACGTGGCGGCAATGATTGAGAGCGGTGTGGGCAAATCCATTCTGGACAATTTGCGAGCCAAGTTTGCCGCCTTTACTGAGGTGGAGATCAAACTAAACACTCAACGCAATAAGCACGTCCAGAATACGGCAAAAATCACACAGGTTCTGACTGGTTTCATGATGATTGCCTCCATCGCCATAAGTATTATTGTGGGGTTGGCCTTGACCCGGGCCATCGCCGGTAATCTGGCTATACTCACCAAAGCAGCTATAGAAGTTGCCGACGGCGAACTGGACTATACGGTGGAGATCATGTCGCAAGACGAGATAGGCATCCTTGCAAAGACATTCAACCAGATGACGCAACGCCTGCGTGAGATATTTGAAACTTCTAAGAAGCAGCAGTTGGAGGCGGAGAATTTGCGCGACGAGAGCAACAAGTTGGCCGTCAAGGCAAAGGAACAGACCCAGAGGGTTGAGAAACAGAAAAATCAACTGGCTCAAGAGGTCAGAGAACGACAAAAAAGTGAAAATAAGTTCCGGATGCTGATAGAATCCTCACCGGACGGGATAATTATTATCAATAGGACTGGTGATATCGTCTTGATTAACCGACAGATTAAAAAATTGTTCGGTTACTCCAGTGAGGAATTGGTGGGTCGAAAAATTGAACTGCTTATTCCCAATCGTTATGTTGCCAAGCACCCAGAGAACAGAGGTCTGTTTTTTAAACATCCACGTATACGGCCCATGGGGAAGGGCCTCGATTTATGGGGGATTCGTAAGGATGGCCAGGAATTCGCATTAGAGATTGCCCTGAGCCCGGTTGAAATGGACGAAGGAATAGCCGCGATTGCCTCTATCCGAGATATCACGGAACGAAAGCGCAGCGAAGAAAAAATAAAAAAAAGTGAGGCCAGTCTCTACCAGGCGCAGCGAATTGCGCATCTTGGCAACTGGGAACTGGATATTACAGAGAATACCCTGTACTGGTCCGATGAAGTATATCGCATATTCGGACTCAAGCCCCGGGAATTTGAAGCAACCTTTGAAGCGTTTCTTGATCACATTCACCCGGATGACCGGGAAAGGGTAAACAAAGCATATACAAATTCGCTAAAGTATCAAAGACCGTATGAGATCATTCATCGACTGAAGCTTGCAGACGGGACTATTAAACATGTTAACGAGAAATGTGAGACATACTATGACAATAATGGCGCCCCCGTCCTTTCCGTCGGTACGGTTCAAGACATAACAAAGCAGGTAGGCATAGATAAAGAGCTTGCCAGACACAGGGAGCGAAAGGAAAAGGACAAACAATTGCGCCGAAACATGGAAGAATTAGAACAGTTCAGCGAAATGGCAGTGGGCCGGGAGAAGGATATGATCAAGCTTAAAGAGGAAATAAACGGTTTGCGAAAGGAACTCGGCAAAGAATCGAAATATGAAATTGTTATGTGAACAACTCTTATTTTTCATTGGGCAAGTTTTAATGAGCATCATGATATTCTGGTTAATAATGGAGTGATTTTAAAATCTATTTTTGAACGCCCTCATTATTTGAGGGGAGGATCAGCAGATGAGAGTGAAATATTGGGATAAGACCATTTTTTTGATCGCAACCTTTATGGGCCTTTATTGGATCAGTTCCGTAAATTATCTTCTCTTTCATAGCCTTGCCGAAATTTTCAGTATTGTCATTGCTTCTTGTATTTTTTTTCTGGTTTGGAACGCCAGGGTGTACCTTAAAAACAATTATTTGGTTTTTCTGGGAATAGCCTCCCTTTTTGTTGCGGTACTTGATGTTATCCATATGCTGTCCTATGAAGGCATGGGGGTTTTTCAAGATTATGGGGCAAACCTGTCAACGCA